>CANBTZ010000060.1 GCA_947372495.1 Comamonadaceae bacterium
CACTGTAGTTGCTGCGCAGGCCTTGTGCCTGGCTGATGGCCTTGGGCTGGTACTGCCAATGGATCAGGTGCCACGTTGCGAGGTCAAAGAAGACGCGACTGGGCACCTCACGGCCCTCAGGGCCGAAGTGGCGAAACCCGAGCAAGGGCATGACTTGTTCCAGGTTCAGTCTCCGGTCAAAGTCGGTGCCACCGATGTGCACCCCCGAGGTGGCCAACACGTCGTCGGTGCGGTCTGTCCGGTGCATGCGCTCTGGCCCGAGCCGCACCACCGTGAAGTCGGACGTGCCGCCGCCAATGTCCACCACCAGCACGGTGCTTTCGCGGCTCAGGCGCCGTTCGTAGTCGAGCGCAGCAGCGATGGGTTCGAGCTGAAACGACACCTCGGCAAAACCCACCGACTGCGCCGCTTGCAAAAGCGACTGCTGCGCCAGCGTGTCGCGTGCGGGGTCGTCGTCGACAAAATGAACCGGGCGACCCATCACCACGCGCTTTGGCGCTGTGCCCAGGGATTGCGTAGCCCGGTCACGCAGCGTGGCCAGAAAGGTGGCGATGATGTCTTGAAAGCTGATGGCTTGGTGGTTGACCTGGGTGGTCTCCATCAGCAGTGGGCTGCCCAGCAGGCTTTTGAGCGAGCGCATCAAGCGCCCTTCGGTGCCTTCGAGGTACTGTGCGATGGCGTCGCGGCCAAAGTGGGTGCCACCGTTCTCGGCGTTGTAGAACACGGCGGTGGGCATGGCCAGCGCCGCACCTTCGAGCGGTATCAGCCGGGCCGCGCCCTGCGCATCGGCCCAGGCCATGGCCGAGTTGGACGTGCCGAAATCAATGCCGAGCGTGCCCGGGTGCGAAAGAGACATGGTCAAAAAAGGGTTGTTCAGGCAGCGCGGCCGCGTTTCCAGGCCCAGGCGCTCAAGGCGCCGCGGTAGACCATGCGCAGCAAGAGCAAAGTCATCAGCACTTCAAGGGCTGTGACCAGCACCGAGGCGGCAGTGTTCCATCGTGCTTCACGCGCATGGAACTTGGCGAATAGGTGGTCGCGCTTGAGCTCGATGCTGTCGTAAAAGCTGGGCACCACCAAGAGCGTCAGCAAGGTAGAGGTGATGGTGCCGCCGATGATGGCCACCGCCATGGGGCGGTAGAACTCGCCGCCCTCGCCCATGCCGATCGCCACGGGCAGCATGCCCGCGATCAGCGCGAAGGTGGTCATCAGGATCGGGCGCAGGCGTTTGCGTCCGGCGTTCATGAGCGCTTCTTCGCGGTCCACGCCTTGCGCCTCTTCGGCGCGCGCGGCGTCGAGCAGCAAGATCGCGTTCTTGGCCACCAGGCCCATCAGCATGATCACGCCAATGAAGCTCATCAGGTTGAGCGTGCCGCCCGTCAGCAGCAAGGCCAGCACCACACCAATCAGCGACAGCGGCAAAGACAGCATCACGGCCAGTGGCGCGGTGAAGGAGCTGAACTGCATCACCAAGATCAGGTACATCAGCGCGATGCCCGAGATCAACGCGACGCCCATGTCGCCAAACACTTCTTTCTGGTCTTTGGACGCCCCGGCCAATTCGATGCCGTAGCCAGGTGGGAAGTTCATTTCGCGGGCGATCTTCACTGCGTCGGCTGTGACCTCGCCGCTGGAGCGCCCTTGCGCATTGGCAGACACCGCGATGGTCCGTTTGCCATCGGCATGTTCGATGCGCGAAGGCCCTTGCCCCAAGGTGACCTTGGCGATTTGGGCCAGTGGCACGATGGTGTTGGTGCCCGTCACCGCGATGGGCAAGCGCTCGATGTTGCTCGCATCGGTGCGGTCTTCGGGGGCCAGGCGCACGGCCACGTCGCGCGCTTCGCCTGTGGGGTCGACCCAGTCGCCGACCTCGACGCCCGCAAAGGCCACACGCAGCGCGTTGGTGGCGTCAGCGGCCGAGATGCCCAGCGAGTTGGCCAGACCGCGGTCCAGCTCGATGCGCAGCTCGTTTTGCGGGTCTTGCTGGGACAGGCCGACGTCGACAGCGCCGGGTACTTTGCGCAGACGCGCCATGAAGTCGTTGGTGATCTCGAGCAACTTGCGCGAGTCGGTGCCCGTGAACTGGACTTGCACAGGTTTGGCCGCGCCATTGCCCAGGTCGTCCAGCACGGTGAACTCGGCACCCACCAGCATGCTGGTGCGCGAGCGCAGTTCTGCGCCAATCTCTTGCGCAGAGCGTTGGCGTTCGGTGCTCTTGCCGATGTCGACATAGATGCGGCCACCGCCGGGGTTGATGTTGCTGTTGGTTGCCTTGGTTTCGGGCATCGCGCGCGCCAGGGCGGCGGCGGCATCGAGTTTGAGGCGGGCGTATTCGAGGCTGCTGCTGGCAGGGGTGCGCACATCGATGGCCAGGGTGTTGCCATCGGTGGCGGGCAAGAAGCTGGAGCCGCCAAATTTGGCTTGCAAACCCAGCGCTGCCACCAAGCTGATGAGCGCAAACAAGGTCATCGACGTGCGGTGGTGCAGCGCCCACGCGATCACGCGGCCATAGCGGTCGGCCTGGTGGTCAAACCAGGTGTTGAAGCGTGCCAGCCACAGGCTGATGCCACGCTTGGGCACTTCGTGGTGGCCGGGTGGGTCGCCCCAGTAGGCCGACAGCATGGGGTCGAGCGTGAACGAGACCAGCAAGCTCACCAGCACCGATGCCACCACCGTGAGGCCAAAGGGCCGGAACCATTCGCCCGACACGCCGGGCATGAAGGCCACCGGAATGAACACCGCCACGATGGAGAAGGTGGTGGCGGCCACGGCCAGACCGATTTCAGCGGTGCCCTGCAGGGCCGCTTCACGACGTCCAAACCCGCGTTCCATGAAGCGCACGATGTTCTCGCGCACCACGATGGCGTCGTCGATCAGCACGCCAATGGCCAGCGACAGACCCAAGAGGCTCATGAAGTTGAGCGTGAAACCGCACAGCCACACCGCAATGAAGGCGGTGATGACCGAGGTGGGCAAGGACAGCGCAGTGATCAGCGTTGAGCGCCAAGAGTTGAGGAACACATAGACCACAAAGATGGTCAGCACCGCGCCAAAGACCAGCGCCTCGATCACGTTGTTCAGGCTGTTCTCGGCGTCTTTGCCGCCGTCTTGCGTGATGTCGATGTGCGTGCCTTTGGGCAGCGTGGCGTTGATGCTTTTGACCAGGCTGCGCACTTCATTGGCCACCGACACGGTGGACGCCTCACGCGTGCGGGTGACGGCCAAGCCCACATTGGGCAGGCCGTTCCTCACGCTCAGGTTGTTCATTTCGGCAAAGCCGTCTTCGATGGTGGCCACTTGCCCCAGGCGCACCAACTCGTTGCCGCTGCGCCGGATCACGATCTGCTGAAAGTCTGCGGGCGACTCGATGCGCCCCAGCAGCCGGATGCTTTGGTCTTGCATGTCGCCACGGATTTTGCCCACAGGGGCCGCAATGTTTTGGCTGCGCAGGGCGTTGACCACCTCGGCCACCGACACATTGACTTCGCGCAGTTTTTGCGAATGCAGCAAAACGCTCAGTTCGCGCTTGAGTGCGCCGTTGACCTTGACTTGAGCCACGCCGGGAATGGCGCGGAATTTGTCGGCCAGCTGGTCTTCGGCCAGTCGCGAAATCTCGGCATGTTTTTGGCTCGACGACGACAGCGCCAACTGCATGATGGGCTGCGCGGAGGGGTCGACGCGCAAGATGACCGGCTCGCGGATTTCGGTGGGCAGCTTGTAGCGCACCGTGCCGATGGCGTTGCGCACCTCGTCGGTGGCCTCGATCAGGTTTTTCTTGAATTCAAAAAACACCAAAAAATTGGCGTTGCCTTCGTTGGCCGAGGTCTTGAGTTCCTTGATGCCGCTGACCGATTGCAGGGATTTTTCAACCCGGTTGAGCACTTCGCGCTCGACCGTGTCGGGCGAGGCGCCGGGGTAGTTGATGTCCACCACCAAGAGCGGCAGGGCCACGTCGGGGATTTGGTTGACCTTGAGTTTTTTGATGGCCAGGATGCCCAGAGCCATGAGCATGATGATGATGACCACCGTCACCACCGGGCGGCGAACGCTGAAATTGGAGAGGAACATGGATCAGCTCCCGGTTTTTTCAGAGCGCAACGTGAAGGCTTGACCGTCTTTGACGTTGTTACCCGGGCTGCGCACCACGCGGTCGCCGCCTTGGAGCCCTGACTGCACCACCCAGCGCCCCAAGCGTGCATCGCGTTCGCCCAGTTCCAGGGCTTGCTTGCGCACGGTTTGGCCCTCCAGCAGCCAGGCCGAGACTTTGTCGCCTTCGCGCACCAGGGTCGACTCGGGCAGCATCAAAGCCTGCGCGGTTTGTGTCTCAACTTGGCCTTCGGCATACAGACCCGCGATGGGTGGGCGCGTATCGCCTGTGAAGTCCACCAGCACCGAGACTTGGCGCGTGACGGGGTTGGCCGAGGCGTCGATGCGGCGGATCTTGCCCGTGGCGGCCTTGCCTTCCACGCCATTGATGCGAAAGACCACGCCTTGCCCGGGCTTGAGGTGGCTCATTTGGTCAGACGAGACCATGCCTTCAAAACGCATGCTGGCCGGGTCGATGATTTGCACCAGCTCCTTGCCAATTTGGGCCGTGTCGCCTGCCGAGACTTTGCGCGCGCTGACCATGCCGTCAAACGGGGCACGCACCAGGGTGCGGTCAAGCTGCTGGCGTGCGGCGGCAATGCGGGCTTTGGCCGCGCCCCATTCGCTTTGGGCGGCATTGCGGCGCACTTCGGACTCTTCGAGCGCTTGCATCGACACCATGCCTTGGGCTTGCAGGGATTTTTGGCGCTGGTACTGGCGGTCTGCGCTGTCAAACGATTGGCCCGCAGCGCGGCTGGCCTCTTCGGCCGAAGACAGGTTGTCGCGCAGCACGCTGTCGTCCAGACTGACCAGCAAATCACCTTTGTGCACGGTGTCGCCGTTTTCCTTGAACACGCGCAGCACCATGGCCGAGACCTCGGCGCGCAGGTCGGCGCGGCGTTCGGGCTGCACCGAGCCGGTGATGACCGGGCCCGTGCCGTGCTCGGAGGCGCCCAGCACCAGCACATCTTCTTGGCCCAGGCTCAAGGCGGCTTCGGTTTTCTTTTCTTCGGTGGCCGGTTTCCCGCAGGCCACCAAACCGCACACCAGGCACAAACACACCAGCGATTTGGACAACATGACTATTCCCTTGAATTGGTGCAGACCGGCGAACAAGCGGCAAGGCGCGGCCCCGTCTGCGGCAGGTGCTCTGGCACCTTGAAATGAAGCGCGAAGCATACCGCAGGCGCGCATGAAATGGACCTTCGCACGGTCCGATGGACGCCCTTTGACGGCGGTTTTCTCCAAGGCGCAGGACAAATGCATGGACAATGGCGGCTTCATTGGCATCACCGACCGATTCTTCTCATGACCGAACCGACCTCCCGCCCCGAATTGCCCGATCATTTGTCCATCGATCCGCGCAGCCCGCACCATGTGGCCGCCATCTTTGAGCACGACATCGGCATCCGCTTCAACGACAAAGAGCGTTCGGACGTCGAGGAGTACTGCGTGAGCGAAGGCTGGGTCAAGGTGCCCGCAGGCAAGACCGTGGACCGCAAGGGCAACCCCCTCATGATCAAGCTCAAAGGCAAGGTCGAGGCGTTTTACAAGTAAAACGCCCCTCAGCAGCAGGTCTGCCGCAGGCTCAGGCCTTGGGCATGCAGTCGATGAAGCTCTGGCGCTGGCTCAGCTTGTCATAGAGCTTGTGCAGGTTGGGGTGCGCAGCGCGCCAGTCGATTTGGCTGTAGCGGAAGTCCAAATAGCCGAGGGCGCAGCCCACGGCGATGTCCGACAGGCTCATGTGCACGCCTGAGCAAAAAGGTTTTTCACCCAAGCCCGTGCCCATGGCCTGCAGGCAGTTGTTGATCTTGCCCAGTTGGCGATCGATCCACGCTTGGCTGCGCTGGCTGTCGGTGCGGCCGGTCCAAATGGTCTCCATGCGCGCCAAAATCGCGGCGTCCATCAGGCCGTCGGCCAAAGCCTCCCAGGTTTTGACTTCGGCGCGTTCGCGGCCACCCGTGGGGATCAGCTTGCCCACGGGCGAGAGGGTGTCCAGGTATTCGACGATCACGCGCGAGTCAAACACGGCCTCGTGGCCTTCCATGATCAAGCAGGGCACTTTGCCCAGCGGGTTGGATTCCGCAATTTTTGTGTCGGCCGACCAGACGTCCTCGGTGACGAAGCTGTAGTCCAGCTTTTTTTCGGCAAGGACGATGCGAACCTTGCAAACGTAAGGACTGGTGAGAGAGCCGATGAGTTTCATGCAATGACTTAGTGAAAGAACCGGGGACGATTCTAGGTGAACAGCAGAACCGATGGCGCTTGGCGCGTGTCACGCCCGTGAAAGCCCCTCAACTTACAATCGGGGCATGAATTTTTCTCCCATTTCCGCCCTGTCGCCGCTGGATGGCCGTTACGCCAGCAAACTCAACGCCCTGCGCCCTCTGGTGAGCGAGCTGGGTTACATGCACCGCCGCGTTCAGGTCGAAGTGGCGTGGTTCATTGCCTTGTCGGACGCGGGCTTTGACGAGTTCAAGCCTTTGTCCCCTGGCGCACGCAGCTACCTCACGGGCCTGGTCAAGAACTTCAGCGAAGCCGACGGTGTGGCCATCAAGGCGTTTGAAAAGGTCACCAACCACGACGTCAAGGCCGTGGAGTACTGGATCAAGTCCAAGTTCAAGGACCGCCCTGAGTTGGAAAAAAGTGCCGAATTCGTGCACTTTGCCTGCACCAGCGAAGACATCAACAACACCAGCCACGCCCTGCAACTCAAGGGCGCGCGTGCGCAGGTCATCCTGCCCGGCTTGGATGGCTTGATTGCCAAGTTGCGCGAGATGGCGCACACCTTTGCCGAGGTGCCCATGCTCAGCCGCACCCACGGCCAAACGGCCAGCCCCACCACCGTGGGCAAAGAGATGGCCAACGTGGTGATGCGCTTGAACGGCTGCCGTACCAAAATCGCTGCTGTGCCCTTGATGGGCAAGATGAATGGCGCGGTCGGCAATTACAACGCCCACCTGTCGGCCTGGCCCGACTTTGACTGGGAGGCCTTTGCACGCCAAGTGGTCGAGACGCCTGAAATCGGTGAGACCCAGTCTGCCCAATGGGGCTTGGGTTTGACGTTCCAGCCCTACAGCATCCAGATCGAGCCGCACGACTACATGGCCGAGCTGTTCGACGCTGTGGCGCGCACCAACACCATCTTGATCGACCTGTCGCGTGACATCTGGGGCTATGTGAGCTTGGGCTACTTCAAGCAGCGCTTGAAGGCGGGCGAGATCGGTTCGTCCACCATGCCGCACAAAGTCAACCCGATCGACTTTGAAAACGCCGAAGGCAACCTGGGCCTGGCCAACGCCGTGCTCAAGCACCTGAGCGAGAAGCTGCCGATCAGCCGCTGGCAGCGTGACCTGACCGATTCGACCGTGCTGCGCAACATGGGCGTGGGCCTGGGTTACACCACGCTGGCTTATGCCTCGCTCATGACCGGTTTGAACAAGCTTGAACTCAACGAAGAAGCCTTGGCTGCCGACTTGGACGCCGCCTGGGAAGTGCTGGCCGAGCCGATCCAGACCGTGATGCGCCGCTATGGCGTGCAGGGCGCCTACGAAAAGCTCAAAGAAGTCACCCGGGGCAAAACCGTGACCGCTGCGGACTTGCATGGCTTGATCCAAGGCCTGGAGATCCCCCAAGCCGACAAAGACCGCCTGCTGGCCATGACGCCCGGCAGCTACGTCGGCAAGGCCGCTGAGTTGGCCCGCCGGGTTTGAGTCAAATTGACCACCACCGCAGCGCATTACGGGGCGGTGGTTTGGGGCGGTCTATACAAATTGAAGATCGTTTCTTCAATTTGTATAGAATCGCCGCATGATCGAACGACAACTTGCCCCCACGCTTCAGCGGCTGGCTGGGTCGTTTCCTGTGCTGGCCATCACTGGCCCGAGACAGTCTGGCAAAACCACGTTGGCCAGGCATTTGTTTCCCGAAAAGTCGTACATCTCTCTTGAAGACCCCACCGAGCGCGCATTCGCTGAGGAAGACCCGAGGGGATTTTTAGCGCGGTTTTCAAAGGGTGCCATTTTTGATGAAGCGCAACGCTGGCCAGATCTCTTTTCACACTTGCAGGGGCTGGTGGATGAGGACCGGACACCGGGGCGATTCGTTTTAACGGGGTCGCAGCACTTCGGCTTGATGGCCGGGGTGACGCAGTCCTTGGCCGGGCGTGTGGCCATGAGCCGCTTGCTGCCTTTTTCTGCCGCAGAAATAGCGGGCGTTGGGAACGGGGAGACGACCTTAGACCAAGCGCTTTGGCGTGGTGGTTACCCTGCTTTGAACACGGGCGCATCGACCGAGCCTGTGGACTGGTTTGCGAGCTACATCACCACCTATTTGGAGCGAGATGTCAGGCAAGTGCTGCAGGTGCAGGATCTGGCCACGTTCCAGCGATTTGTGCGCTTGTGCGCCGGGCGAACCGGACAATTGCTGAACCTGAGTGCATTGGCCAGTGAGGCGGGCATCAGCCACACCACGGCACGAGCCTGGTTGTCGGTGCTGGAGTCCAGTGATGTCTTGTTTGTGCTGACCCCGTACCACCGCAACTTTGGCAAGCGCTTGGTCAAATCACCCAAACTTTACTTTGTGGACACGGGCTTGGCGTGCTGGTTGCTGGGGATTCGCCAGCCCGAGCAGTTGAGCCTGCATCCAGCACGAGGCGCCTTGTTTGAAAACTGGGTGGTCAGCGAATTTCTCAAGCATCGAACCAACCAAGGCCAACCGTCTGACTTGCATTTCTGGCGAGACAACAACGGACTGGAAGCCGATTTGCTGTATGAAACTGGCACAGGCCTTTTGCAGACGGTAGAGATCAAATCCGGTCAAACACCCACGGGCGACTACGTACGCGCGGGCCAGCGATCTGCCAGCATGGCAGCCGCCGAGGCTTGCACTCCTTTACTGATTTACGGCGGCGAAACGTCTGTCCTTCGCAACGGCGTTCAGCTGTTGGGTTGGCGCATGTTGGCCCGCAAAGACTAAAAACCATGGCCCTCAAATCCACCATCTACAAAGCCAACCTGTCGATCGCTGACATCGATCACAGCTACTACGAAGACCACCAGCTCACGCTGGCGCGTCACCCGAGCGAGACCGACGAGCGCATGATGATCCGCCTGCTGGCGCTGGCCATCAACGCCTTCAAGCTGCAGGCCGTGTGCAACGGCGACGGCAAGCTGGCCTTCGGTGCGGGCCTGTCGGACCCGGACGATCCGGACGTCAGCCTGCGCGACTTCACCGGCCAGACCCGCATGTGGATCGAAGTCGGCCAGCCCGAAGACAAGCCCATCATGAAAGCCTGCCAAAAGGCCGATGAAGTGTTGCTGTACTGCTTCAACCACGCGGCCGAAGTCTGGTGGAAAGGCATCGAGACCAAGCTGACGCGCTTGGACAAGCTGCAGGTCTGGCGCGTGCCAACCGAAGGCTCTCAGGAACTGGCCAAACTGGCCGAGCGCAGCATGCAGCTGCAGGCCACCGTGCAAGAGGGCTCAGTCACCTTCAGCAGCGACAAAGGCAGCGTGCACATCGAGCTGACGCGCTGGAAGTGATCAAGCTGCAGGCTTGAGGTCCAGTGTGACTTGGGCCTCGGCGGCGGCCTTGGCCCAGTGGCGGTCTTCTGCGGCGCGTTCGGCGTATTTGTTGAAACGCCAAGACGTGCCTTCTACCGTGATGCGGTGCCAGACGGCGCGCTTTTCGCCAGCCGTCATTTCGGTCCACAGCTGCACTTCCTCAAAACTGCGGCCGCAACCCTTGCAACTGGCGTCGCCTTGGCTGGTCGAGCAAATGGCGATGCAAGGTGTGTCGGGCGTGCTGGCGTACCAGTCTTGCCAGGCCTCGGCCGCTGCCAGCGGCAGAGTGAACTCGTCGGCCAGGTCGTGCTTGTAGTAGACCATCAGCGCGTACACCTCGGCCAGTGCGCGCAGCTCGCGCGGCAGGGTGACCCCGTCCGGAGAGGGGTTCTTGGCGCGCCAGTGGTTGATGGCGGCTTCGATGTCGGTGATGTGGATTCCGGCCATGGTCTTGGTGTGTGGGAGGGGGATCATAGCGGGTTCATTGCCGCCACGCGGCTGGCTTGTACTTGCAATGTCCCCAGCTTGCATAAGGGCACTGCCAGATCGGTTCCAATAAGGTGTGTGAAGGGGAGTAGCTCCCGCCCACAACCGCCCAGGTTGTGATGACGACAGACCGTCAATACGTGGCCTTGCATGGCCTCCGGTCTGTCGGGTACAAAGCCTTTTTGTACTGAGCAAGACCTTCGACAAAAGCCCGTGCAGGGTTTGTCGAAGGCGACCATTTCGCCCAATAGACGCTGCGTGGATGTTGATTTCAACTGTTCGGAGTGATTGCATGGAACTTTTTTCTGCCCCCTGGTGGTCCGCTTTGCTGGCCATCATCCTGATTGACCTCGTGCTGGCGGGTGACAACGCCATCGTGATCGCGCTGGCCGCGCGCAGCTTGCCGCCTGACTTGCAAAAGAAAGCCATCGTTTGGGGCACCGTGGGTGCCATCGCCGTGCGCAGCGTCATGACGCTGGGCGTGGTCTGGCTGCTGCAAATCCCCGGCCTGATGCTGGTCGGTGGTCTGGGCCTCTTGTGGATCGCCTACAAGTTGCTGGCCGACACGGGTCAAGACGACGACCACGGGCCTGTGGCATCGACCTTCTGGGGCGCCATGAAAACCATCGTCGTGGCCGACGCTCTGATGGGTGTGGACAACGTGCTGGGTGTGGCAGGCGCCGCACACGGCTCGTGGGACCTGGTGATCATTGGCCTCTTGGTGAGCGTGCCGATCGTGGTGTTTGGCAGCTCGGTGGTGCTCAAACTGGTCGAGCGCTTTCCGGTCATTATTCAGCTGGGTGCGGCTGTGCTGGCCTTCACCGCCGCCAAGATGGTGATGGGCGAGCCTTTGCTCGACGCTGTGTTTGATGCCCCTGGCAACGCTTGGTTGCAGTGGCCGGTGTATGGCCTGGCTGTGGCGGGTGTGCTCGGTCTGGGCCGCTGGTCAGCCAAGCGCTCGTCCAGCCCCACGCAGCCCAGCTGAAGCCAGCAGGCGCAGTGGTGATTAAAGACCGCTGCGCCGCTGCTCTTGCTGCATCTCGCGCAGCTGGGTCTGGAGTTGCCGCAAGCGGGCGTCCACGATGGACGCCTCGATGTGGTCCACCGCCTGACGGCGGTCACTGCGCATCAGGTCTTGGGCGGCCCGCAGGCGGTCGATCGCGCCTGTCACGTCCATCTTGACCCACTGCGATTCGCCTTCGGCGCGCAGTGCCGCCACGGTTTGACCTTGTGAGCGCAGCAAGCCCGCCAGCACTTGCCATGCCTGGCCATCGGTGGGTGAGACCACGATCAGTTCTCGCAGTTGGCGAATCACCTCTGCGTGTCCGGCCTGAGTGGGCAGCTGCGTGAGGGCCTGCGCCAATGCCATCAGTTCGGGCCGTGCGAGCTTGGTGGACTGCGGCGACGCGGGCAACAGCCGCACCACCTGCGCAAAATCGTTCTGCATGGCGGCGGCTTCGGCCTTGAGCAGGCGCACCAGCCGCGCCGCGTCCGGGCGCAGTTGCGCCGCCTGCTCCAGCGCTTGCATGGCTTGGTTCGCGCCCGCCCAGTCGCGCAGCTGCATGTGCGCCAGCGTCGCGGCGTACAGGCGACCCGCACGGTCACGGGCAGGCAAGTTGTCGTTCATGTTTTGCGCCCCGGTGATCCAGGCGCGCAAGGCGTCCACACCGTTTTGTGACAGCACCCGCGCTCTGGCGGCCAGCAGAGCCTGCACAAATTCATGGCTTGATGCGCCTTGCACAGGTGGCGTCAGTTGCACGCGCCCTTGCATGTCGGCAATGCGCTCTGTGGTCAGCGGGTGGCTGCGCAGGTAAGGAAAAGCGCCGTTGTCGTTCACCCCGGCGGCTTGCTGCAGCTTGCCAAACATGCCGACAAAGCCACGGGGGTCGTAACCCGCTTCGCTCATCACGCCAAAGCCCACGCGGTCGGCTTCACGCTCCATGTCGCGCGTGTAGCTCAGCTGTGACTGGATGGCCGCCGCCTGACCGCCCACGATCAACGCTTGCGCGCTTTGGGGGCTTTTGCTGGCGGCCAGTGCGCCCAAAATCATGGTGCCCAGCATCCAGGGCGTCATCTTGGCCTGGCTCTCGACCGAGCGGGCGATGTGCCGCTGCGTGACGTGGCTGAGCTCGTGCGCCAGCACCGAGGCGAGTTCGTCGTCCGACGTGACCACCGCGATCAGGCCCAGTTGCACCCCCAGATAACCCCCGGGCAGCGCAAAAGCGTTGACCGAGCGGTCGCGTCCCAGCAGCAAACGCCAGGCAAAACGCTCGCGCAGCTCGGGCGACAACTCGCCCCGCGCAGCGGCAGACTGCACCAGCGGCGCCCACAGCCGCTGGATGTA
>CANBTZ010000061.1 GCA_947372495.1 Comamonadaceae bacterium
CCCAATGATTCCACGATGTATTGGTAAGCGTGGGTGTGGATCGCTTCTTCAAACGCCTGACGCAGCAAGAACTGGCGGCACTCAGGTGCAGTGATGTGGCGGTAGGTGCCCAGCACGATGTTGTTGGCAGCCAGCGAATCTGCGGTCACAAAGAAACCGAGGTTGCGCTTGACGATGCGGCGCTCGTCTTCGGTCAGACCGTTGGGGTCTTTCCACAAGGCGATGTCGCGGTTCATGTTCACTTCCTGCGGCATCCAGTGGTTGGCGCAGGTGGCCAAGTATTTTTCCCAAGCCCATTTGTATTTGAACGGGACCAGTTGGTTGACGTCAGTCTGCCCGTTGATGATGCGCTTGTCTGCGGCAGTCATGCGGCGCGGGCTGGCGGCTTGAGGCGCCGATGCGGCAGCCGATGCAGGTGCTGCATCACCAAAAGAAGGCATTGCAGGCTGCAATGCAGGTTTGACTTGATCGTCCCAGGACAACATAAAAAATTCCAGTTCTCAAATTATGAAAGCATGTGCGTGAATTGCAAAGCAGTGATTCACTTTCTGCGCATGCATTGATGTGAAGTGTTGTTCAATTGCATCGCACTGCACATGTGCAGCTGCAGCGCGATGCATAGAAACTCACTGGCAGGCTTCGCAACCGACGTCGTCTATCGCTGTGAACTTCACATCGGTTGCGGGTGCCGCGCTGCTGGCAGTTGGGCTCGCGGCATCTTGTGCGCTCACGCCGCCCGTGGGCATGCCCGATGACACCGCGTTGTGCGAGCCGGCCTTGACGGTGGATTTTTCAACTTGCGTTGCACTGGATGTGCGCAGGTAGTACGTGGTTTTCAAGCCGCGCAGCCAAGCGAGTTTGTAGGTGTCGTCGAGCTTCTTACCCGATGCGCCTGCCATGTAGATGTTGAGCGACTGGGCTTGGTCAATCCATTTCTGGCGACGAGCAGCCGCTTCCACCAGCCAAGTCGTTTCAACTTCAAAGGCCGTGGCATACAGCGCCTTGACTTCTTGAGGCACGCGGTCGATGGGGCGCAGCGAACCGTCGAAGTGTTTGAGGTCCATGACCATCACGTCATCCCACAGGCCCAGGCGCTTCAAGTCGCGCACCAAGTAGCTGTTGATCACGGTGAATTCACCCGACAGGTTGGACTTGACCGAGAGGTTGCCAAAGCACGGCTCGATGGAGGCGTCCACGCCAATGATGTTGGAGATGGTCGCGGTGGGCGCGATGGCCACACAGTTGGAGTTGCGCATGCCGTCGGCAGCGATCTTTTTGCGCAGCGTGTCCCAGTCCAGAGTGGACGAGCGGTCAACTTCCACGTAACCGCCGCGTTCGCGCTCGAGCAGCTTGAGTGTGTCCAGCGGCAAAATGCCTTGGTCCCACAGCGAACCTTTGTAGGTCGCGTACTGGCCACGTTCTTTGGCCAGCTCGGTCGATGCCCAATAAGCGTAGTAGCAAATCGCTTCCATCGACTGGTCAGCAAACTCCACTGCCGCCTGTGAAGCGTATGGAATACGCATTTCGTACAGCGAATCCTGGAAGCCCATCAAACCCAAGCCGACAGGACGGTGGCGCAAATTGGAATCGCGCGCTTTTTTGACGGCGTAGTAGTTGATGTCGATCACGTTGTCCAGCATGCGCATCGCGATCGTGATGGTTTTCTTCAACTTCTCGTGGTCAATGACTTTGCCGTTAGCGCTGTCTTTGAGGTGACGCGACAAGTTGACCGAGCCCAAATTGCACACAGCAGTTTCGGTGTCGCTGGTGTTGAGCGTGATTTCGGTGCACAGGTTGGACGAGTGGACCACGCCGACGTGCTGCTGCGGGGAGCGCACATTGCAAGGGTCTTTGAACGTGATCCAAGGGTGGCCGGTTTCAAACAGCATCGACAGCATCTTGCGCCACAGGTCGGTCGCCGGCACGGTTTTGCTGGGCTTGATCTCGCCACGCGCTGCCTTTTGCTCGTAAGCCACATAGGCTTTTTCGAAAGCCAGGCCGAACAGGTCATGAAGATCGGGCACATCGGAGGGAGAGAACAAGGTCCAGCTGCCCTTTTCCATGACGCGGCGCATGAACAGGTCGGGGATCCAGTTGGCCGTGTTCATGTCGTGCGTGCGGCGGCGGTCGTCGCCGGTGTTCTTGCGCAGCTCCAGGAATTCTTCGATGTCCAGGTGCCAGGTTTCCAGGTAGGCGCAAACCGCGCCCTTGCGCTTGCCGCCTTGGTTGACCGCCACGGCGGTGTCGTTGACCACCTTCAGGAACGGCACCACACCTTGCGATTCGCCGTTGGTGCCTTTGATGTGGGCACCCAAGGCGCGCACGGGGGTCCAGTCGTTGCCCAAACCACCCGCAAATTTAGACAGCAAGGCGTTTTCCTTGATGGCGTCGTAGATGCCGCCCAGGTCGTCGGGCACGGTGGTCAGGTAGCAGCTCGACAGTTGCGAGCGCAAAGTGCCGCTGTTGAACAGTGTGGGGGTGGACGACATGAAGTCGAACGACGACAGGATTTCGTAGAACTCGATGGCGCGGGCTTCGCGGTCCACCTCATTGAGCGACAAGCCCATGGACACGCGCATGAAGAAGGCTTGGGGCATTTCGATGCGCGCCTTGCGCACATGCAGGAAGTAGCGGTCGTACAGCGTTTGCAGACCCAGGTAGTCGAATTGCAAATCGCGCTCAGGCTTGAGGGCCTCGGCCAGCTTTTTCAAATCGAATTGCAGCAGTTTTTCATCGAGCAGGTCGTTGTCCACGCCCTTTTTGATGAATTGCGGGAAGTAATCGATGTAAGCCTGGCCCATGTCGGCTTGGGTCACTTCCTTGCCCAGGATTTCCTTGGCAATGGTGTGCATCAGCAAGCGTGCCGTCACATAGGTGTAGTCGGGTTCTTTTTCGATCAGGGTGCGGGCGGCCAGGATGGAAGCCTTGTAGACCTCTTCCATGGGCACACCGTCGTACAGGTTGCGCAGGGTTTCGGCCACGATGGGCTCGGCGCTCACGTCTTTGCCCAGACCTGCGCAGGCATTGACCATGATGCCCTTGAGGTAGTTCATGTCGAGGGCCACGCGGTGACCGCCATCGAGTACATGCAGTGCAGGCTCGGCCGCCACAGGGGCCGCTTGCTGCTGTTGGTGCGCACGTTCTTGTGTGCGGCGCTCGCGATAGAGCACATAAGCGCGCGCCACTTCGTGGTTGCTGCTGCGCATCAAGCCCAGTTCGACCTGGTCTTGCACATCTTCGATGTGGAATGTGCCGCCACCAGGACGCGAGCGGACAAGCGCGCGGACCACGTTTTGCGTCAATTGCTCAACCACTTCGCGGACGCTGGCCGATGCCGCGCCTTGCGTGCCGTGCACAGCCAAAAAGGCTTTCATCAAGGCCACCGCGATCTTGTTCGGCTCAAAAGGCACCACCGCGCCATTGCGGCGGATGATCTGGTAATTGGCCAATGCATGCACGGCGGGTGTGCTGGTGCTTTCGGTGGTGGGCTGGCTCAGGACGCCGGTGGCGGATGCAGAGATGTTCAGGTCGGTTTGCATGGTCATTTTTTGTGTCTGTTGAACAAGGCTGTGGTGGCGTGAAATGGGTTGAATCGCAAAATTTGGAAAATTCATCAAAATCTGCGTGAACGCTACATCTGGTGTCTGCGGGTGATTCAAGCCACTAGATGTAGTGTACCGGGCAATTTTCAGCTGTGCCATCCCTGTGTGGGCGAGGGCCTCGGGGTGGCGGCGAGACAACAGCTTTTCAGCTTCTGAAAAGGAGGCTCTCAGAGCCGCATTGGAGTTGCATTTGACTCGCGCTATCGAGCATCTTTGCGGCTTGCCAAAGGGTTTGTTTCTCAGAGCCCCATTTTTTCTAACATCGGATTTGGGGTGTGCGCGTTGTCCGCTTCAGTGAGGGCGGTAAAACGACTCAAAAGGTGGTCGAAAATATTTTTAAATCACCGTTGGTGTCATGGGTGACTCAGGGGAAATACCGGTGGGGAAAATCCAACGCAGACACCAAACGGGGCCAATCAAAGCCAGGGCCCGGGTCTTGTTTGCGGCCGGCAGCGATGTGCTCGTGTCCGGCGACATGGGCGATCGGGTAGTGGTGGTGGATGGCCTTGCACAAGGCGGTCAGGCTGGCGTATTGCGCATCTTCAAAGCATTCGCCCTCCAAGCCCTCGAGCTCGATGCCGATCGAGTCGTCGTTGCAGTTGCTGCGGCCCCGGTACTCAGATGCGCCCGCATGCCAGGCGCGGTCGTCGCAGCTCACAAACTGCCACAGCTGCCCATCGCGCCGGATGTAAAAGTGCGCCGACACCTGCAGCCCGCGCAGTTGCTCGAAATACGGGTGGGCCGAGGCGTCGAGCTGGTTGGTGAACAGCGCTTGGACTTCGTTGCCGCCGTACAGGCCTGGCGGCAGGCTGATCGAATGGATCACGATCAGGTCGATGCACGCCTGCGCTGGGCGTGGGCCAAAATTGGGGGAGTCCAGACGCGTGGCGTCGGGGTGCCAACCTTTCTGCCAGAGCGTCGGGTGCGTCATGGCGCAGTGTCAGGCCGGGTTGCGGTCCAGTGCGGCCGAGCGGTGTTCGGTGCTGCAGTACAGCCCCTTTTCTCCGCGGACGGCTTCGTCTTGAGGCAAATGAACGCCGCAGTGGGCGCACCGGGCCATGTCTTGCGCAGGCGCTGCGCTTTGTTCGCTTGCGTGGGTGTCGGCTTTGCGGGGGCGCGTGAAGACCCACCACGCCAGCGCGATCACCAACAGCCAGAACAGGTATTTCATGCGGCCCGCCCCAGCAAAATTTCCATGACAAAGCGTGAGCCGGCGTACGACAGCAGCAGCAGGCCTGCGCCAACGTAGAGCACGCGCACCGCCCGCTTGCCGCGCCAGCCCCATTGGCGGCGGCCCACCAACAGCAAGGCAAACGTCAGCCATGACAGCAGGGCAAACACCCGTTTGTGGTCCCAGCGCCAAGCGCTGCCGCCTTGCCCGTAGAGGTGTTCGCCAAACAATGCACCCGCCAGCAAGGTGGCGGTCAGCAGCACAAATCCGGCGGTCACAAAGCGGAACGTCAGCCGCTCCAGCGTGAGCAGGGGCAGTCCGCTGCCGGCCTCATGGGCCAGGCGGATGTCGCGTTCGGTGAGGGTCATCATCCAGGCGTGCACCACGGCGGCGGCAAACATGCCGTAGGCCGACAGGCCCAGCGCCCAGTGCAGCGGCAGCCAGGGCGAGGCCTGAACATGCAACGGCGCACCCGGAAACCACAGGGCCAGCAGCACGGCGACGGCGCCCAAGCTGCCCATGGCCCAACGGGCCTTGAGTTGGGGATAAAACTGCCGCTCCACCATGTAGGCCGTGAGCACGAGCCAAGCCGTCACCGAGATGGCTGGGGCAAAGCCAAAGCGCACCGGACCGGCCAGCAGGCCCAGCAAGCTGGCCGCGTGGGCCAGCCAGGCCAGGCCCATCAGGCGGCGTGCACCCAGATCGGTCCAGGCGCGAGGCGTCACGGCCGGCAGAGCGTAGGCGAGCACCGCCAGCACAGAGGCCAGCCAGATCCAGAAGGGGGTACTCGTTAAAATCATGCAACCGAGTTTAGCCTTTCAGGCGTGGCCACAGTGGCCGTGCCGATTTGGCCAGCGGGTTTTTTCAGATTGCATCCATGGCCACCGCCCTGACCGACAAACTTTCGCGCCTCGTCAAAACCATCAGTGGGCAGGCGCGCATCACCGAATCCAACGTCACCGACATGCTGCGCGAAGTGCGCATGGCGCTGCTGGAGGCCGATGTGGCGCTGCCCGTGGTGCGCGACTTCATTGCCCGCGTCAAAGACAAGGCGCTGGGGCAGGAGGTGATCGGTTCCCTCAAGCCCGGGCAGGCCCTGGTGGGCATCGTCAACAAAGAACTGGCCGCCACCATGGGTGAGGGCGTGGCCGACCTCAACTTGGCTGCGCAGCCGCCTGCCGTGATTTTGATGGCGGGTCTGCAAGGCGCAGGCAAAACCACCACCACCGCCAAGCTGGCCAAGCACCTGATTGAAAAGCGCAAAAAGAAAGTGCTGACGGTTTCGGGAGACGTCTACCGCCCGGCCGCCATCGAGCAGCTCAAAACCGTGACCGCGCAGGCCGGTGCTGAATGGTTCCCCAGCTCCCCGGATCAAAAGCCGATCGACATCGCCCGCGCTGCGATCGATTACGCCCGCAAGCATTACTTTGATGTGCTGCTGGTGGATACCGCGGGTCGGTTGGCGATCGACGACGCCTTGATGGCCGAGATCAAGGCGCTGCACGCAGAATTGAAGCCGGTGGAGACCTTGTTTGTGGTCGACGCCATGCAAGGCCAAGACGCGGCCAACACCGCCCGCGCTTTTGGTGAGGCGCTGCCGCTCACCGGCATTGTGCTGACCAAGCTGGACGGTGACTCGCGCGGTGGCGCGGCGCTGTCGGTGCGCCAGATCACAGGTGCCCCCATCAAGTTTGCCGGTACGAGTGAAAAAATCGATGGCCTCGAAGTGTTCGATGCCGCGCGCCACGCAGGCCGCATCTTGGGCATGGGCGACATCGTGGCCCTGGTCGAGCAGGTGGCCGCAGGCGTGGACATGGAGGCCGCGCAAAAGCTGGCCGCCAAGGTCAAGAGTGGCGGCGGGTTTGACCTGAACGACTTCTTGGCCCAGATCCAGCAAATGAAGCAAATGGGGGGCTTGAGCAGCCTGATGGACAAGCTGCCTTCACAACTGACCGCCAAGGCGGGGTCCATGGACATGGACAAGGTCGAAAAAGACATCGCTCGCAAGCAAGGCATCATCCACAGCATGACGCTCAAGGAGCGCAGCAAGCCTGAGATCATCAAAGCCACCCGCAAGCGCCGCATCGCTGCGGGCGCGGGCGTTCAGGTGCAGGACGTCAACCGCATGCTCAAGGAGTTTGAGCAAATGCAGGACATGATGAAAAAAATGTCCGGCGGCGGCATGATGAAGATGATGAAGCGCATGGGCGCCATGAAAGGCATGATGGGCGGCGGCGGGGGCTTCCCCGGCATGCCGCGCTGATTCAGTACTGGCTTGCAGGCAGCGTGACCCGCAGGCCATCCAGTTCTGGCGTCAGCTTGATCTGACACGACAAGCGGCTGCTCACCTCGCGCGTTTGGGCGGTGAAGGCCAGCATGCCGTCTTCATCGCTCGAAACGGGCGGGAGTTTGCCTAGCCAATCCCCTTGAACCACCACATGGCAAGTGGCGCAAGTCAGCAGCCCACCGCAATCGGCCTGGATGCCCGTCAAGTTGGCATCGACTGCTGCCTGCATCAGGCTTTGGCCGGGCTGGACTTGCAAAGTGTGCTCGGCTTGTGACGGGTCATGGGGTTGCAGGTGGATCGTGATCATGTAAGTGCGGTCTGAAGTTGCTTATTCAAATGCGCCCGAAATATTCACGCTTGTGAAATTCCAGTGCATCCTCGGCTTGGGCCGAGCGCTGGTGCTCGGCCAGTTTGATGGTGCTGTAGTAATCGACAAAGGGCTGCCCCAAAGCCTCGCACAAGATCGCGTCTTGCTGCAGTGCATGCACCGCATCGGCCAAAGACGTCGGGATGGACGCGCCCCCTGCTGCGTATGGCGTTTCGCTGGCTTGCGGCGCTTGCAGTTGTGCATCCACGCCCGAGAGCCCTGCATGGATTTGCGAGGCCATGTACAGGTAAGGGTTGGCGGCTGGTTCGCCCAGGCGGTTTTCAATGCGGGTGGCCTTGTCGCCGGGCGCACCGATCACGCGCAGCATGGCACCCCGGTTGTCACGGCCCCACAAAATCGACTGCGGCGCCATGGCGTTGGGCCTGAAACGCCCGTAGCCATTGCTGGTGCTGGTGCACAGGGAAGTGAGCGCAGGCGCGTGGGCCAGCAGACCCGCCAACCATGACGCACCCACATCGCTCAGCACCTGTCGCGCATCCCGTGCATCGCTGTCCGGTGCGGCAGCCTCGCGTATGAATACGTTGCGGCCCGTGGCCAACTCACAAACCGACTGGTGCAGGTGCCAGCCGCTCGACATGATGTGTTCAAACGGTGGGCGGCACATGAAGGTGGCGTGGTAGCCGGCGCGGCGCAGAGCCTGGCGCGTGGCATTGCGAAACAGCACCATGTGGTCGGCGGCCGTCAGCACGTCGCTCACGTCAAACACCGCCTCCACCTGGCTGGGGCCCAGTTCAATTTCGAGCGAGATCAGTGGCAGGCCCAGGGCTTGGGCGGTGCGCTGCACGATGCGCAGCGGCTCTTCGGCCCGGTCAAACCAGGCCTCGGTCAGCAGGTTGTAGCCCGGGTGGACCAGGCTGACTTCGGGCGCGGGGCCGGGCCATGCGGCGCGGTCCGGGTCCAGGTCTGCACCGTGAAGCGGGTCTTTGATGCGGTAGATGTGGAATTCGACTTCCAGCCCGCAGCGCATCTGCCAGCCGCGATCGGTCAGGCGCTGCACGGCCTGCTGCAACACATGGCGCGAATCGAGCGGCACGATGCGCCCGTCTGCCAAGTAGGGTTGGCACTGCAGCCAGCCGGTTTTTTCGGTCCAGGGCAGCACCTGCCAGCTGGCTGGGTCGGGCATGAGCGTGAAGTTGCTGGCCCCGGCAAAGCCTGGCAGGGGCTCTTCGATGCCCGGCTCGAACACCTTGAAGGCGGTGCGGTCTGAGCTGTCTTTGAGCAGCAAGGTGCTGACCATGCCGATGCCATTGGCCAGTGCCTGGCGCAGCTGCGAAGCCACGATGGTTTTGCCGCGCACCACACCGTGCAGGTCACACCAGCCCAGGCGGATCAACTCGATGCCCGATGCCTCGACTTGCCGCACCAGTTGCTCACAAGCCGTTTGGCGTTCGCGGCTGTGCAGGCCGCAGCGTTCAGCGAAGCTCATGCAGCGCTCGTGTCGGTTGGCGTCGCAAGATGCTCAGGCAGCGACGCGTCCCACGGTGCGCCGCTGCGCTTGGCATCACAAGCCTCGCGCCACCACTGCGGCCACTGACCTCTGGGGGCGATGCCGTCCACCGTGTCGGGGCCCACGCGCTGGCTGGCCACAGCCGTTTGCGCAAAGCCGGGCGGCAAGCCACCGGCCTGCACCGTCTCGATGGCTTTGAGCAAGATGCGCCGGTTCGCCATGATCACCTTGTCGCTGGTGCCCAGGTGTTCGCGGGTGCGGTCCTGGATCGCACCCATGCTCTCGCAGGCCCACTGGTCGTGCACATTGATGTCGTCTTCGCCCATACCCAAGTAGGTGCGCGCCACTTGCTCTTCGGGGTTGAAGCCCCAATGGTTGTGCTTGCCCGCTTTGGGGATGTAGTCGGGCAGCGTGACCGAGGGCAAGCGCTGGTTGCGCATGGCTTCTTTGTCCACCGGGCCGTCAAAGCTGGTGAACACCGAATACCAATAGGTGTGCGTGTCGTCCACCGGCACATGCATCTGCGTGATGGTCATGGTCTCGGACAGCGGAATCACAAAGGTGTGCGGGAACAGCGCGTTGGTCACCCGCACATGCGTGAGTGCCTCGTTGATCGGGCGCAGGGCCGTCAGGCGCAGGCCCGCATCGGTGGGCTCAAACGAAATTTCCGGCTGGTCCAGCTCGCGCATCACACGCGTCATGGGCCAGCGCTCGCCTTGCACATTGCCCGCGCTCGCGCCGCGAAACTGGCGACCGTAGCTGCCTTCGAGCGATTCGTCATTGAAGAAGCGGTGCAGGTACGAAGCGTGCGCCGGGTCAATGCCCACCTCAAACGCCTGCAGCCAGTTGCAGTGCCACAGGCCTTTGAAGGCAAAGGTGTGTGTGCCCGGGGCGCTGAAAGCGTCGATGCCTGGCAGCGGCGGCGGGGTCTGGCCTTCGGGGCCGAACCAGCCAAAGAGGATGCCGCTGCGCTCGATGATCGGGTAACTGCGCTGGCGCACGCGATTGCACAGCGTGCTGCCCGTGGGCTCAGCGGGGGTTTCGATGCACTGGCCTGTCACGTCGAACTTCCAGCCATGAAAAGGGCAGCGCAACCCGTCGCCTTCGTTGCGGCCATAGGCCAGGTCCGCGCCACGGTGCGGGCAGTCGCGGTCGAGCAAGCCGTAGTCGCCCAGCGCGTTGCGAAACAGCACCAGGTCCTGCCCCAAAATGCGCACCGCCTTCACAGGGCGAATCGCCATGCGCGGGTCGAGCGCGGGGTTGAACTCGTCCACCAGGGCGACGGGCTGCCAATAGTGGCGCATCACCGCGCCGCACGGTGTGCCTGGCCCGATGCGGGTGATGAGTTCGTTCTGTTCTGCTTTCATGGGCGCCTCTGGCTTGTGCCTGGTGTTTGCCTGGTGCATGCACTCACCATGGTGGGTCACGCTTGTCTCTCGGAGAACAGTTTAAACGGCCATGTGGGCCGGACCTGCCAACAGGCGACACGGTGGGCATGGCTTGACGCGTGTCAATTCGAGGCGGTCAAAGTGGGCCACATTGGCGCAAAATCCAGCCCATGCAACACGCTCTTTTCATCTACGGCACCTTGATGCCCGGTTTGCGTCTGGAGGCCGAAATGCACGGCGCCCGTTTCATGGGCGCAGCCCAGGTGCCGGGCCGACTGGTCGATGTGGGCCGCTACCCCGGCCTGCTGCACGGTGAAGGCCAAGTCACCGGCGAAGTCTATGAAGTCGATGACGCGCACTTGGCGCGGCTCGACGCGGTGGAAGACATGGTGCCCGGCCACCGCGCCGCCTCGCAATACTGGCGCGAGGAGGTCACGGTGTGCGGTGGCCCGCTGCAAGGCCAAAGGGTGCAGACCTATGTCTACAACTGCCCGACCGAAGGCTGCGCGCCCATCGCGCACGGCGACTACCGCCGCTACATCCGCGAAGTCGGGCGCGAGTCCTGAAATCCCAGCAGGTCAGTCCCTGATCACCAACTCGCCGCGCAGCGAGTGCGACAAGCCTTGGGTGATGCGCACATCGGCCATCTGACCGATCAGGCGGTCCATGTTGGGACCTCCGGGGAAGTTGACCACCCGGTTGCACTCGGTGCGGCCGGCCAGTTCGGTGGCGTCCTTGCGTGAAGGGCGCTCCACCAGAATGCGCTGCACCGTGCCCACGCGGCTTTCGCCGATGCGCTGCACGTTCTCTTCGATGGTCGCTTGCAGGTGGTGCAGGCGGCGCAGCTTCACTTCGTGCGGCGTGTCGTCATGCAGGTTGGCCGCAGGCGTGCCGGGGCGGGGGCTGAAGATGAAGCTGAAACTCGTGTCAAAACCGACATCGGTGATCAGCTTCATCATCTTGTTGAAGTCGTCCTCGGTCTCGCCGGGAAAGCCCACGATGAAATCGCTGCTGAGCGACATGTCGGGGCGGATGGCCCGCAGCTTGCGGATCGTGCTCTTGTATTCCATCGCGGTGTAACCGCGTTTCATGGCCAGCAAGATGCGGTCCGAACCGTGCTGCACCGGCAGGTGCAAGTGGCTCACCAGTTTGGGAATCTTTTCGTACGCGTCAATCAGGCGCTGCGTGAACTCATTCGGGTGACTGGTCACGTAGCGGATGCGCTCGATGCCCGGCATGTCGGCCACGTACTCCAGCAGCAGCGCAAAGTCGGCGATGTCTGAGGTGCCGCCCATCTTGCCCCGGTAAGCGTTCACGTTTTGGCCCAGCAGCGTGATCTCTTTCACGCCTTGCGCAGCCAGCCCGGCCACCTCGACCAGCACATCGTCAAATGGGCGCGACACTTCTTCGCCCCGGGTGTAGGGCACCACGCAGTAGCTGCAGTATTTGCTGCAACCTTCCATGATCGACACAAAGGCCGTGGCACCGTCCACCTTGGCAGGTGGCAGGTGGTCGAACTTTTCAATCTCGGGGAAGCTGATGTCCACCTGCGGGCGCTGCTTGCGCTCGCGCTCGGCCAGCATCTCGGGCAGGCGGTGCAGGGTCTGCGGGCCAAACACCACGTCCACATAAGGCGCACGCTTGATGATCTCGGCACCCTCCTGGCTGGCCACGCAGCCGCCCACACCAATCAACACGCCCTTGGCTTTGAGGTGCTGCACCCGGCCCAGATCGCTGAAGACTTTTTCTTGGGCCTTCTCACGCACCGAGCAGGTGTTGAACAAAATCAGGTCTGCCTCGTCCACGTCCTGCGTGGGCTCATAGCCTTGGGCCGCGCCCAGCACATCGGCCATCTTGTCCGAGTCGTACTCGTTCATCTGGCAGCCAAAGGTTTTGATGAAGACCTTCTTGCTCATGCGGCCTCCACGGAATCAATGGAGGTGATGAAGTCAAGGTAAAGCAAAGCACGCCAAGGTAAAGCACGCCCGGAAGGGGTCAAAGTGCAGCGGTTCATGGTGTAGATCCAGAGGCTGTTGGGGGGAAGCGCTTGTAGCGCTGAGGAGGGGGAATTATCGCAGGTGGGTCTGGGTCCGTGACTGTTAGAGTTAGTTCGGTTGGAGTGGGAGAACTAGCTGTAATCCGGAACACTGAAAAAATTCACGATCAGGTAAACCAGAAGAGATAGTA
>CANBTZ010000062.1 GCA_947372495.1 Comamonadaceae bacterium
CTTCAGGTCTTTTTCAGGCTTTTTGATAACGCTCAAAACCGGCGGCCCTGAGCTGGCAAGCCGGACACTGGCCGCAGCCATAACCCCAGTCGTGGCGCAGGGTGCGCTCGCCCAGGTAGCAGGTGTGGCTGTGCTCGACGATCAGGTCAACCATCGCCTGGCCACCGCCCGACGCATCGGCCCGCTGGCCCTGCTCGTAGGCCAGTTGCCAGGTCTGGGCCTTGTCGATCCACATGAGCGGCGTCTCGATCAGCAGTTTGCGATCCATGCCCAGCGACAGGGCGACCTGCATGGCCTTCATGGTGTCGTCGCGGCAGTCGGGGTAGCCCGAGAAATCCGTCTCGCACACGCCCGTGACGATGACCTGCAAGCCCCGGCGATACGCCAGCGCGGCGGCCAGCGTGAGGAACAGCAGGTTGCGGCCCGGCACAAAGGTGTTGGGCAGGCCCGAGCTTTCCATCGCGATCGCGGTGTCGCGGGTCAACGACGTTTCGCTGATTTGACCCAGGATGCCGGCATCCAGCAGGTGGTCTTCGCCCATTTTGTCGGCCCAAGCCGGGAAGCGGCTCTTGACCGCAGCCAGCACGTTCAGGCGGGCATCCAGCTCGACTTTGTGGCGCTGGCCATAGTCAAACGCCAGGGTTTCGACCCGCTCGTAGCGGGCCAAGGCATGGGCCAGGCAGGTGGTGGAGTCCTGACCACCGGAGAACAAGACAAGGGCAGAAGTGTGCATGGGCGGCAATGGTAATCGGTAGCGCACAATATCGGCTGTTTTGCCGTCACAGAGTCCCTTTTGTCCCCCCACCTGCCCATCCTGCGCGAAGTTTTTGGCTACGACGCCTTTCGCGGTCCGCAGCAAGCCATCATCGACCACGTGGCCGCTGGGGGGGATGCGCTGGTGCTCATGCCCACGGGCGGCGGCAAGTCGCTGTGCTACCAGATCCCGGCGATTGCGCGCCAACGGGCGGGTCACGGCATCACCGTCGTCGTTTCACCCCTGATCGCGCTGATGCACGACCAAGTGGGCGCGCTGCACGAAGCGGGCGTGAACGCCGCTTTCCTCAACTCGACCCTCACCAGCGAAGAAGCCAGCGACATCGAACGGCGCTTGCTGCGTGGCGAGATCACCCTGCTCTACGCCGCGCCCGAGCGCGTGACCAACGCCCGTTTTCTGGCGCAGATGGATTCGCTGCTCGAGCGCGGGCTGTTGAGCCTGTTCGCCATCGACGAAGCGCATTGCGTGAGCCAGTGGGGCCATGACTTCCGGCCCGAGTACCGCGGCCTGACGGTGCTGCACGAGCGCTACCCCAGCGTGCCGCGTGTGGCGCTCACGGCCACGGCCGATGCGCTGACCCGTGCCGACATCGTCGAGCGGCTCCAGCTGGAGGGCGCCGAGCTGTTCATCAGCAGCTTTGACCGGCCCAACATCCGCTACACCATCGTCGAGAAGAAAGACGCCAGCACGCAGCTGCTGCGCTTCATCGAGCGCGAGCACCCCGAAGAAGCGGGCGTGGTCTATTGCCAATCGCGCAAGCGGGTCGAAGAGATCGCCGCCATGCTGGTGGAGTCGGGCATCCGTGCGCTGCCTTACCACGCGGGTTTGGAAGCGGGCATGCGCCAGCGACACCAAAACGAATTCCTGCGCGAAGACGGCGTGGTGATGGTGGCCACCGTGGCTTTTGGCATGGGCATCGACAAACCCGATGTGCGCTTTGTGGCGCACCTGGACATGCCCAAAAACATCGAAGGCTATTACCAAGAGACAGGCCGCGCCGGGCGCGATGGCCTGGCGTCTGACGCATGGATGGCCTATGGCCTGCAGGACGTGGTCAACCAACGCCGCATGATCGACGAAAGCCCGGCGGGCGAAGAGTTCAAGCAGGTCATGCGCGGCAAGCTCGATGCACTGCTGGGTCTGGCCGAGGCGACCGACTGCCGCCGCGTGCGTCTGCTGAGTTATTTTGGCGAGGCCTATGCAGGCCAGCAGGACAGCACACAAGGCATTTACATGCCTTTTTGCGGCAATTGCGACAACTGCCTGAACCCGCCCGAGGTGTGGGACGGGACCGACGCGGCCCGCAAGCTGCTGTCGACCGTGTACCGTTGCCACCAGAGCAGCGGCCACAACTTTGGCGCAGGCCACACCATGGACATCGTGCGCGGCAAGAAAACCGACAAGGTGGTGCAGCGTGGCCACGAGACCATCAGCACTTTTGGCCTGGGCGCGGACTACAGCGAGCAGCAACTGCGTGCCGTGATGCGACAGCTGATCGCCATTGGCGCTTTGCATGTGCACACCGAGGACGGTTTCAGCACCCTGCACCTGACCGAAGGCTCACGCGCTGTGCTGCGCGGCGAGGTGGCGGTGCAGCTGCGCGAAAGCACGAGCCAGCGCGGCGAAAAACGCAGCCGCTCACGCAGCGCGCCCAGCCCGGCGGCGGCCAATCTGGGGCAAGACGCGATGGTGCGCTACATCAACCTCAAAGCCTGGCGCGCCGAGGTGGCCAAAGAGCACAACCTGCCCGCGTATGTGATCTTCCACGACGCCACACTGGCCGCCATTGCCGAAGCCGCGCCACACAGCCTGGCCGACCTGCAAGGCATCAGCGGGCTGGGTGTGAAAAAGCTCGAAGCCTATGGCGAGCAGGTGCTCAAAGTGTGCAACGGCAGCTGAGGCCTTGCAGGAGCCGCGCCCTCGCAGCGATCAGGATGCATCGCAGAACCTTTCGCGACGAAGGCGTCGCTCCTACAAAGACACCGCAGATTTTCAAACCTCTGCAACCTGAATCGCCCCGCGCCGAATCTGGTCGCGCTCCAGGCTTTCAAACAGCGCCTTGAAGTTGCCTTCGCCAAAGCCCTCATCGGCCTTGCGCTGGATGAACTCGAAGAACACCGGGCCCAGCAGGGTCTGGCTGAAGATCTGCAGCAGCAAACGCTTCTCACCATTCGCGGTCGAGCCGTCCATCAAAATGCCACGCGCCTGCAACTCGGGCACAGGCTCGCCGTGGCCCTTCAAGCGCTCTTCGAGCATCTCGTAATAAATGTCGTTGGGCGCGGTCATGAGCGGGATGCCCGCCATCTGCAAGGCATCGACGCTCTTGAGAATGTCATCGGTCAACAAGGCAATGTGCTGGATGCCTTCGCCGTTGAACTGCATCAAGAACTCTTCGATCTGCCCACCCGTCTTGCCCGACTCTTCGTTGAGCGGGATGCGGATCATGCCGTCGGGTGCCGTCATGGCGCGGCTGGTCAGGCCCGTGTGGGTGCCCTGGATGTCGAAGTAACGGATCTCGCGAAAGTTGAAAATCTTCTCGTAAAAACCACTCCAATAGGCCATGCGGCCCTTGTAGACGTTGTGCGTCATGTGGTCGATGATCTTGAAGCCGTGACCAGGCGGGTGGCGGTCCACGCCGTCGATGAATTCAAAGTCGATGTCGTAGATGCTTTTGCCGTCTTCAAACCGGTCGATCAGGTAGAGCGGCGCACCACCAATACCTTTGATCGCAGGCAAGCGCAACTCCATCGGGCCAGTGGGTACTTCCACGGGTTGCGCGCCCATCTGCAATGCACGCTCATAGGCTTTGTGCGAATCCTTCACACGGAAGGCCAAGGCACAGGCACAAGGGCCATGCTCGGCGGCGAAGTAACCGGCCAAGCTTTTGGGCTCGCGGTTGACGATGAAGTTGATGTCGCCCTGACGGTACAGCACCACATCTTTGGAGCGGTGCTTGGCCACCAGCGAAAAGCCCATTTTTTCAAACAACGGCTCCAGCAAGCCCGGCACGGGCGAAGCGAACTCCACAAACTCGAAACCACACAAACCCATCGGGTTGTCAAACAGATCAGCCATGAAAAACTCCAGTGATGGCGCGATCCACGCCCACCATCGGGGCATGTTCACAACAACCATTTATAAAAGGGAGCACCGCTTAGCGGGTGCCTGTATGAGCGCCACCGCAGCGGGTGGCCATCTTCACTGGAGCGCGGCTGGTGGCGCGCATGGCTTGCCCCGCGTGCTGCGCGCGAGGTGGATGCCGACGATCAGGACCTGGATGGACATGGGGCGATGGTCACCGTGTGAACGTCAAAAGTCAAGCCCACGGCATTCAAGCGACTGCGCGGATGGTGCGCAGATGCTGAATATCTTGTGCGGTCAGCCCCAGCTCGGCCAACAATGCATCGGTGTTTTCACCTTGAAACGGTGGCTCTTGCCTGACGCCCAATCGCTGCCCATCCATGGTGAAAGGCAGCAGTGCGGCACGGGCCGTCTGCCCGGCCCTCGGGCCATCGGTCAGGCGCACATCGGCCAGGCCGCCAGTGGCGTTGAGGTGCGGGTCATCAAACAGCTCTTCGGGTTTGGCGATGGGTGCGAAGGGCAATCCGGCTTTTTCAAAAATGATGGTCAACTCGGCGGCGGTAAAAGCCTCTAGACGGCTGCGCAACTCGGGCATCATCACATTGCGCTGCGACACACGGGCGTTGTTGCTGCCGTAACGCGGGTCGGCTTTGAGGTCGGCAAAGCCCAACACATCGCAGAAGGTGGCCCACTGCGCATCGCTCACGGCTGCCAAGAAAATTTGCTCGCCATTTTTGACGGTGAACACGTCGTACACCGCCCAGGCCGAGATGCGGTTGGGCATGGGCTCGGCCGCTTTGCCGGTGATGGCGTACTGCAACATGTGCTGGCCCACCAAAAACACATTGTTCTCAAACAAGGCCGACTGGATCTCTTGCCCGCGCCCGGTGATGCCGCGCTGGATGAGTGCGCCCAGCACGCCGATGGCGCCAAACATGCCGCCCATGATGTCGTTCACGCTGGTGCCTGCGCGCAGCGGGTCTCCGGGGCGGCCCGTCATGTAAGCCAGCCCGCCCATCATCTGCACCACCTCGTCGAGTGCCGTGCGGTGGTCGTACGGCCCCGGCAAAAAGCCCTTGAGGCTGGCGTAAATCAACTTGGGGTTGGTTGCCGACAGGCTGGCGTGGTCCAGGCCGTACTTGACCATGGCGCCGGGCTTGAAGTTTTCGGCCACCACATCGGCCGTGGCGCACAGGCGCCGTGCCATCTCGGCCCCTTCGGGTGACTGCAGGTTGATCTTGATGCTCTTTTTGTTGCGGTTGAACATCGGGAAAAAGCCCGCGCCCGAACCCAGCAAGTGCCGTGTGCGGTCGCCCTCGATGGGCTCGACCTTGATGACCTCGGCCCCCATGTCGGCCAGCACCATGCCGCAGGTCGGGCCCATGACCATGTGGGTGAACTCGACGACGCGCAGGCCTTCGAGCGGGAGTTTTTTGTTGGGGGTCATCTTCAATTCGATGCGCAAGGAGGGGTTTTCAAAGGAGCACGCACAGCCAAGGACTCAAGCCGCAGCAGGTTTGACGATGGCCGCTTCGCGGATAGGCAAGTTCACCAGCGCTGCGCCCAAGGCCAGCACCATGTCGGCGTACCACATCCACGAATAGTCACCCATGCGGGTGATGGCGAGCCCCCCCAGCCATGCGCCCAAAAAGCCGCCAATCTGGTGCGACAGCAGCGTCATGCCAAACAGCGTGGCGAGGTAGCGCGTGCCAAACAGCTTGCCCACCAGCGTGGCCGTGGGGGGCACGGTGGCCAGCCAGGTGAAGCCCAGGCCCGCTGCAAAAGCGTAGAACGTCCACTCGGTCTTGGGCAGCAGCAGGTAAGCGGCCACCAGCACGGCGCGCGAAGCGTACATCACCGCCAGCACGTATTTGCTGCGGTACTTGGTGACCGACGCACCCGCGTACAAGCTGCCTGCGATGTTGGCCAAGCCAATGATGGCCAGCGACCAGCTCGCCACCGAAGGCGGCAAGCCGCACAGGTCCACCTCACCGGGCAAGTGCGTGACCAAAAACGCGATGTGGAAACCGCAGGTGAAAAAGCCCAGGTGCAGCAGCCCGTAGCTGGGGTTGCGGAACGCGTCCTTGAGCGCCTGGCGCATGCCGCCGTCGGGCGTGGCACTGGCTTGGGGCGCCTGCGTGTTGGCGGTGAGCTTGCCCACCAGCGGCAACGCGGCCAGGGTGATGAGCGCCATCGACCACATGGCCCCCATCCAGCCCAAGGACTGGATCAATTTTTGGGCGATGGGTGCGAAGACAAACTGCCCAAACGACCCGCCCGCGTTGATGACGCCTGAGGCGGTGCCGCGCGATTCGGCCGGCATGCGCTGGGCCGCCGCACCGATCAAGACAGAAAAACTCGCAGCGCCCGAACCCGCCGCCGACAGCACGCCCAGCGTCAAGGCCAGACCCACCGTGCTGCTCATGAAAGGTGTCAGCGCCGTGGCCAGCGACATCAAGACCACGCCAGCCAACAACACTGGGCGCGGACCATAGCGGTCTGACAAGGCGCCCGTCACGGGCTGCACCGCGCCCCAGACGAACTGGCCAATCGCCATGGCCAGGCTCAAACTGGCAATGCCCAAGCCCGTGGAGGTGTTGATCGGCCCCAGAAACAGGCCATTGGCCAAACGGATGCCGTTGGTGACCATCAAAATGCCGGCAGCGGCGAGCGTGATGGCGACCACGCCAGGGTGTTTGAGGGAGCTGAACAAGGTGCGACTTTCGTGAAAAATTTGTTGCCGATGTTAGGGGAAATACGGGATTCGTGCTCAGCAGGCCACGCCTCAAGCTGATGCTGTCTGACGCCTCTGACTCCACCACAGCACCACCGCACTGCAAGTGGCCACGCCCATGAGGGCCAGAAAGCCTGCACGGTAAGTGCCAAACACGGTCGAGAGCAAACCAAATACGGGCGGGCCAAGCACCACGCCCAAAAACGTGAAGGCCAGTGTGCCGCCCGTGGCCATGCTCGCCATGCCCTCGGGCGCGCGACGGGCCACTTCGGCCAGGTACACACCGTTCCAGCCAATGGCCGAAGCGCCAAAGACCACCAGCACCCCAATCATCCACAGCCGTGGCGCGTCGGCCGACAACATGGCCGTGGCCAGTGCGCCACTCACCATCAATCCTGCCAATACAAACAACATGCGGCGCGCCCCCAACCAGCGGTCGGCCACAAAGCCCCAGAGGATGCGCCCGCCGATGCCACCCATTTGCGTCACAGACAAGAACAAACCAGCGGCCACCAAACCAAAGAGCAGGTCTTCGTGCAAGTAAGTGACCAGGTAGGTGGTCAGCGACATCTGCACCATCGAGAACATGAACGAGCAAGCTGCCATGGTGGTGAGCGCCTTGTGCGCCAGCACCAGCCGGATCGGCTGGATCAGGCTGCCCAGGTGCACGCGGTGGCCTGCATCACGGTCTTCGTCGAGTTCACGGCGCAGGGGCTGAGACACCAGCGCGCAGACCACGCAAACCGCAGCCACCACCGCCATGCTCGACTGCCAGCCCACCCACAGCAGCATGCTGGGCACCACCGCCCCGGCCAGCATGCTGCCCACGGGCACGCCGGTTTGCTTGATCGAGAACACCAGCGACATCTGGTCTTTGGGCGTGGTGCGCGCCAGCAGGTGCGAGCTGGCGGGCGTGATCGGCCCGTAACCCAGACCAATGCACACCGCGCCCAGCACCATCGCGGGCAGCCAGGGCACCATGCACAACAGGAGGCCAGCGGCGCACAGCAGCAAACCCCACTGGCTCACCCGAATTGCCCCGAGGCGCCGCACGGTGGCACCGCCCAACAGGCTGGCGGTCATGGCCCCCGCGTAGGTGACCGAGACGTACATCCCAACCATGGCGGGCGAGACCTGGAGTGCCTCGGCCACCACAGGCGCCATGACCGGCAAAGTCAGCAAGGCCATGGACACCATGGCCTGAATCACCAGAGTGACCAGCAGCGGCAGCCAGGCGTTCACTCTGGCTTGACACCTGCTTTGGTCAGCAAGCCCCCTAGGTTGTCTATTTCATTTTTGAGGTGAGCCCGCAAGGCATCAGGTCTCGCCAGGTCCACGCCGACGGCAGAGATGCCCATGCTTTCCAGCCGCTGGCGCACTTCGGGGTCACCCACCGAGGCCTGCAGCGCTGCCGTGAGTTTGTCGAGCACGGGTTTGGGTGTGCCCTTGGGGGCGTACAGGCCAAACGAGATGTTGATGTCAAAGCCCTGCACACCGGCTTCAGAAATTGCAGGCATTTGCGGCAGCGAAGGCAAGCGCGTCTTGCCCGCAGCAGCATAGGCCTTGATCTTGCCCGCCTTGATGGACGGCACCGTGCCCGAGGTCTGGTCGCACAGCAGGTCCACCTGTCCGCCCATCAGGTCGTTGAGTGCCGGGCCTGTGCCCTTGTACGGGATTTCGTTGAACTTCACGCCCAGCGTGCTCATCATCATGAGCGCGCACAGGTGCGAGGCCGAACCCACACCCGCATGGGCCAAGCTGATCTTGGGGGCGTTGGCTTTCACATAGGCCACGAACTCACCCAAGTCTTTGGACGGGAACTCGTTGCGCGCCGTGATCAGCATGGGGCCGCTGGTGGCGCGGCCAATCGGCTCGAAATCGTCCACAGGGTGGTAGGGCAGATTTTTGTACATCACCATGTTGGTCGCGTGGCTCACATGGATCATGAGCAGCGTGTAGCCATCGGGCTTGGCACGCGCCACTTTGGCCGTGCCGATCGAGCCCGAGGCGCCTGCGGTGTTGTCCACCACGATTTGTTGGCCCAGCACTTTTTGCATGGCCCCGGCAAAGACGCGGGTGATGGTGTCGCCCGGCCCGCCTGGGGCGTAGGGCATGACCATGGTGATGGGCTTGCTTGGATAGTCTTGTGCCACCACTTGCAATGCGCAGGCAGCCAGACACAAGCCCAGCACTTTTTTGAATTGAAAGGACATGGATTTTGTTTGTTTCATTTGAGCAAGCGTTCACGGATGTCCGCTGGCTCCAGCACTTCCAGCGGCAAGGCGCCGCCATTTGGAATGCCCACCTGGGTGGCGTTGAGCAACATGGACACCATCACATAGGTGCCCGACAGCACCGTCAGGTCGACCACCGCCTGCTCGCCCATGGCGTCCACCGCTTTTTGCCACAGCGCATCGGGCACGCGGTGGTTGAGCGACAGCTGCACACAGTAGTCGTACACCAGCGCTTCGTCCGCTTGCATGCTGGTCGGGCGTCGGCATTCGCGCAGGTCGTTCATGACGGCGTCGGAAAGCCCCGCCTTGCGGCCAATGATCTCGTGCGCCCACCACTCGTACTGGGCGTTCGAGATGCGCGCCTGGATCAGGATGGCGAACTCGTTGAGCCGCTTGTTGACCGAGGTGCGAAATCGCAGGTAGTCCAGAAAGTCAAAGCAGCGCCGCGCCATCTCGGGGCTGCGCAGCAAAGCGTTGTAAGGCCCGCCCAGCGCCGCACTCGACACCTTGAGGATGTCGTCGGCCAGGGGTTTGACTTCGGGGGCCAACGATTCGTAGGTGACCTGCGACAAGCGCTCGGCAAGGGGTTGTGACATGGCAGCATTCCTGGAAATCAATCGATTTTGGCGCCCGAGTCCTTGACGATCTGCGCCCAGCGCACCAGATCGGACTTGACGATGGCGCCCAGTTGTTCGCCCGTGCCCTTGAAGGGCTCGCAGCCCAGCGTGGCCAGTTTGTCTTTCACATCGGCGCTGTCGAGCGCCTTGCCGATTTCGTCTTGCAGCGCCGCCAGCACCGCTTTGGGCGTGCCCGCTGGGGCAAACAAGCCGTACCAGGGCGTGGTGCCAAAGCCCTTGATGGTCTCGCCAATGCTGGGCACGTCGGGCAATTGGGGCAGCCGCTTTTCATTGACCACGCCCAGCGCCTTGAGCTTGCCCGACTTGATGAAGGCGAGCGACGACGGCGTGCTCTGCACCGACAGCGGCACTTGGCCACCCACCACATCGGCTGCGGCGGCGGCAGACGCTTTGTAGGGGATGTGGGTCAACTGGATGCCCGTGGCTTTTTGCAGCATCTCGCCAATCAAGTGGTTGAGCGTGCCGTTGCCCGCCGAGGCGATCGCGAATTTGCCCGGGTTGGCCTTGGCCTGCTGCACCAGTTCAGCCACGGTGTTGCCGGGGAACGACGGGTTGGCCACCAGCACATAGCCCGCCTTGGCCACGGGAGCCACCGGATCAAAGTCTTTGACCGGGTCAAAACCCGTTTTGGGGTACAGGGCCGGGTTGATGACCTGCGCACTGTCGGCCGTGAGCATCAAGGTGTAGCCATCGGGCCGGGTCTTGGCCGCGTAAGCGATGCCCACATTGCCGCCAGCGCCTGTGCGGTTTTCGACCACAAAGGACTGCCCGGTCTGCTCGGTGAGCTTTTGCGCCAGCACACGGGCGATCGCGTCGTTGGCTCCCCCGGCAGACTGTGGCACGACCAGGGTCACGGGGCGCGAAGGGTATTTGTCTTGGGCGTGAACACCCACAGCAGACACCAGCGCTGCGGCCAGCCCGAGCAGCGCCGTGCGGCGGCCGATGAAAGAAAACATGTTTTGCATTCGGGTCTCCAAGCCCCACCAACGGGCGAGTGGGCATGATAGGTGGCAAGAGCGCAGGCCCCCAGTAATGCGGGTGACAGCCAGATCACCGGCTGCACCTGAAGGAAAACAGGCACAGGTATGATGGTTTTTTTCGATTCTGGAGCCGTTTTCCATGAACGCACCCACACCCCATTCGGCACTTGTTCCCGTTCAAGCCAAAGACCTGGCCGCTTTGGCTTTGATTGAAAAGTGGATTTCGTTTGCCACCGTCTCGCGTGACAGCAATTTGGAACTGCTCGACTGGACCGAGGCGCACCTGAACGCCCTGGGCATCCAGTGCAGCCGCACCTACGACGACACAGGCAAAAAGGCCAACCTCTGGGCCACCTTGCCTGCGCACGACGGTGAAACCAAGATCGGCGGCATCGTGCTGTCCGGCCACACCGATGTGGTGCCCGTGGATGGCCAGCCCTGGGACACCGACCCGTTCAAAGTCACCGTCATCGGCGACAAGATGTACGGCCGCGGCGTGACCGACATGAAGAGCTTTGGTGCCACCGCCTTGATGATGGTGCCCGAGCTGCTCAAGCGCCAACTCAAGCGCCCGGTGCACCTGGCCTTCAGCTACGACGAGGAAGTTGGCTGCATCGGCGTGCGCCGCATGATCGCCGACATGGTCGCGCAGGGATTCCAGCCTGCGGGCTGCATCGTGGGTGAGCCCACGGGCATGCAGGTGGTGATCGCCCACAAGGGCAAGCACGCTTACAAGACCACCGTGCACGGTTTTGAGGCGCACTCTTCACTCACCCCGCTGGGCGTGAACGCGGTAGAGATCGCTTGCGAATTCGTTGCAAACCTCAAATCCATGCACCGCACCCTGGTGGCCAACGGGCCCTTCGATCCGATCTACGACGTGCCGCACACCACGGTGCACACGGGCGTGATCGCCGGGGGCACCGCGCTCAACATCATTCCCCGCGAATGCGAGGTCACTTGGGAAATCCGCCACCACCACATGAACAGTCCCGACGAATTGTTCGCCCAGGCCAAAGCCTTTGGCGACAGTCTGGTGCCCGCCATGCAGGCCGTGGCCCCGGGCACGGGCATCACGCACGAACTCAAGTCGGTGCTGCCGGGCTTTGCCACCGAGGCCGACAGCGAGATTGCGCAGCTGTGCTTTCATTGCGCAGACGTGGACCCCAAGAGCGGCGCAGGCAAAGTGTCGTTCGGCACAGAAGCTGCTTTGTTCCACCAGGCGGGTGTGCCCACCATCGTGTGCGGCCCCGGCCACATCGCCCAAGCGCACCAGCCCAACGAGTGGGTGACGCTGGAGCAACTGGCCTGGTGCGAGCGCTTCATGCGCCGCCTGGCCGACCAACTGTGTGTGAACTGAAACTTTCAAGGACATCGACATGATTCAACGCCGCGAATTGATGGCGTCAAGCCTGGGCGCAGCCCTGCTGACCGCTTTTGACCTGGCCCAAGCCCAATCCACCAAAACGGTGCGCATTGTGGTGCCTTTTGCGGCAGGCGGTGTGCAAGACATCCTGGCCCGTTCACTGTCCATTGAATTGGGCGCAGCGCTGGGGCAAACGGTGATTGTGGAAAACAAAGCCGGTGCGGGTGGCACCATCGGCACGGGCTTTGTGGCCCGCGCCGAAGCCGACGGCACCGTGATGGTGGCCGCAGCTGCAAGCCACAACATCGCAGGCTCGCTCTACAACAAACTGAGCTACGACCCGCAAAAAGACTTCACGCCTTACGCCCACATCGGGCACGCCAATTACGTGATGATGATCCACCCCGATGTGCCCGCCAAAACGGCGGCCGAGTTCATCCGCTATGCCAAGGCCAACCCCGGCAAGATGAACTACGCCTCGGCGGGTGTGGGCAGCGCCACGCACTTGGCCATGGCCTACTTTTGCGGACTGGCCAACATCGACATGGTGCACGTGCCGCTCAAGGCCACAGGCGAAGCCATCAACGAAGTCATTTCGGGCCGCGCACAGGCCGTCATTGCCGC
>CANBTZ010000063.1 GCA_947372495.1 Comamonadaceae bacterium
GCCGAGACGGCTTCGCCGCGTTGCCAGCGCACGCCGGTCATCTCGCACGCGGACACCTGATGGCCCCGCTTGTGGGCCTCGCGCATCATGGCAAAGGTCGTGTCTTTGTAAATCTTGAACGACTCCAGGGGGTCGGCAACAAACAGCAGTTTCATAAAAGAGTAAGGTCCAAAGTCAATGGGCGCACTGTGACACAGAACGCCAAAAAGGGTGTGAAGCGGGTCTGAAGGCTGCGGTCATCACCGGCGCACCACCCGCAAGCTGTCGGCCTGGCACTGGATGCGCACATGCCTGGCCTCACCCAAGTATTCTCCATCAGCGGCCAGGGGCACGCCTTGAGCGCAGGAGATGTCCAGCTGCCTGTACGGCCAACAGGCGATGCGCGGGTCACCGAGGTGTCGGCCGATCAACAGCCGGGGCAGCATGAGCAGGGCGCCCAGACGGCCAAACGCGCCGGCCAGCAGCACGTCAAGCTGGCCATCGGCCAATTGCGCATGTGGCACAGCGGGCATGCCCGAGCCGAAGGTTGGGGTGTTCAGGCTGGAGGCGAAGAGGCTGGCACCTTGGTGTTTCAAGTGCCCATCGCTGTGCAGCGTCAGGTCCCAGTGGCGCAGGTGGATCAGCTCGTGCAGCGTGGCCCAAAGGTAACGCGGCAAACCGCGCAGCCAGCTTGGGCCATTCAGGGCGCGAAGCCCGACGGCCGAGTCAAAGCCTGCGGTCAGACTCGACAGAAAAGGGGTGTCGCGCGTCTGGCCTTGCAGATCGCTCCAGCTTGCCAGCCCAGTGTCGATGCCTTGCGCGGAGCCTTGCAGCGCCAACGTCAGGGCTTGTTCCCAGGGCAGGCCATAAACGCCCCATGCCCGTGCACTGTCGTTGCCGCTGCCCATGGGCACCAGGCCCACGGTGAGTCGACGCGCCAGCAGCGCGGGGAGCCAGCAGTTGAGCGTGCCATCGCCGCCGACCACCACCACGCGACTGCCTTCGGGCAGTGACTGCAACAATGTCAAGCTCTCGCCCAAGGCTTCGGGCGCAGCCAGGTGTGTCTGCGGGGCGTGTGTTGACAGCCACTCGCGCAGGGCGGGTACGCGCCGTGCAGCACGGCCGCCTTGTGCATGGGGGTTAAGCAGGACCAGTGCCATGATGGGGTACAGCTTACTGGAAAGCCACTTCGGCAAAGCTGCGCAGCTTGCGGCTGTGCAGCTGGGCCGGGCCGGCAGCGCGCAGCAATTCGAGCGCGCGGATGCCAATTTGCAAATGCTGGTTGACCCGCTCGCGGTAGAAATGGTTGGCCATGCCCGGCAGCTTGATTTCGCCGTGCAGAGGTTTGTCGCTCACGCACAGCAGCGTGCCATAGGGCACCCGAAAGCGAAAGCCGTTGGCGGCAATGGTGGCGCTTTCCATGTCGAGGGCGACGGCGCGGCTCTGGCTGAAGCGCCGCTGAGGCGTGTTGTCAGGCAGCAGCTCCCAATTGCGGTTGTCGGTGCTGGCCACGGTGCCGGTACGCATGAGGCGCTTGAGCTCTGCGCCGTGGCTACCGGTGACCTCGGACACGGCGCTTTCAAGCGCCACCTGAATTTCTGCCAAAGCAGGAATCGGCACCCACAGCGGCAACTCTTCGTCGAGCACATGGTCTTCGCGCACATAGGCATGGGCCAGCACATAGTCGCCCAGCTGCTGCGTGGTGCGCAGCCCCGCGCAGTGGCCCAGCATCAGCCAGGCGTGGGGGCGCAGCACCGCAATGTGGTCTGTGATGGTTTTGGCGTTGGCCGGGCCCACCCCGATGTTGACCATCGTGATGCCGCTGTGGCCTTCACGGACCAGGTGGTAGCCGGGCATTTGGGGCAAGCGTGGCGGGGCTGCACCCAGTGCATCGTCCGCTTGCGCGGGCAAGCCCACGCGGCGCGTGACGACATTGCCGGGCTCCACAAAGGCGACATACGGACTGTCCGGATTGGCCATTTCGGCATGGCCCAGTGCGATGAACTCGTCGATGTAAAACTGGTAATTGGTGAACAGCACGTAGTTTTGGAAATGCGATGGGCTGGTGCCGCTGTAGTGGCGCAGGCGGTGCAGCGAGTAGTCGATGCGCGCCGCCGTGAACAAGGACAGGGGTTCTGGGCGGCTGAGGCTGGCGCGCCAGGTTCCGTTGGCGATGCTGTCGTCCATGGCGGTCAGGTCTGGCAGGTCAAACACATCGCGCATGCGTGAGCGCCGCGCAGCGGGCATGTCGCCCTCCATGTGCTCGTGTTCGGCAAAAGAAAAATGCACCGGCATCGGGTCTTTGCTGGTGCCCACCTCCAGCTTGACGTCGTGGCTGCGGATCAGCAAGTCGAATTGGGTGTGCAGGTATTCGGCAAACAGGTCAGGCCGGGTCAGGGTGGTGGCATATTGCCCTGCATTGGCCACAAAACCGTAACTCAGGCGGTCAGGCTCTGCATCTTGCAAAGGCGACCAGTCGGTCGCTGTTTCAATGCGCACATAGGGGTAGCAGGCCCGCACCTTGTCGTGCAATTCGTCGCCAGCCACATAGCGCTGCATGGCCTGGCGCAAATGGTTCACGCTTTGTTGGTAAATGGCCTGAACCCGTGACAAAGCGTCGTCAGCGTTGTCAAAGACCTCTGGTGCGATGAAAGGTGTTGGCGTTTGCATGGTGAGATTGTGCATGCAAGGCCAAGCCGAGCAGCGCTCAAGCGCAAGACAACCCTGGCTTGAGCGTTGCATCAGAAGGAGTCAATCCAGAAAATCCGAGTAACGCATTTGATCGTAATTTTTGACCACGGACTCACTCCAAGGCACAACGCGGGAGGTGCTGTTTTGCAGCGTGACTGTGATGCGGCGCCACTGTGTGCCCTGGGCGTTGCTCGACTCAATGACGCGTGGAACCATCCTTTTGCTGTCCCAAAGAATGGACTCGTTGACGTCGCCCTTTCTTTCGTGCCACACCGCGTCAGGGAACTCGCTTTTGCGTTGGGTGGCTTTCAAGACTTTGGCGCGTTTGAATTCTTGCAAAGCGATCAGGTAGTAAGCCTTTTCCCAAGAGCCGTCGAAGCCCATGTTGCCAAACTCCACCGAGGGGATGTTGACCACTTGTTTTTCATCGGCCAGCACCAGATCCAGTTGGGCTTTGCCGTCAACCAAGCCAATCAGACGCCCACCCGCAAAAGGGTCGAGGTGCTTGTGGCCTTTTTTTTCTTTGCCGTGGTCATGCTCGGCCACTGACTTGGGGCGAACGCGCTGCATCCAGACCTGCTGGCCCCGGCGCATGAAAGTCTCTTCGTATTGGCTGGTGCGCGTGACGCCGTCGGCACCAATGGTTTTGGATTCAACCAGGATGCGTGCATCCAGGTCCACCAGCGTGTCGCTTGCGGCTGCCGTCACCTTGGTTTGGGCGGGTGAGGTCTGCGCGTGTGCGCCCGTGGTGCATGCGAGACCAACCGCCAATACCCAGGTCAGCAGGGGATTGAATTTGAAAATGTGTTTTGACATGGGAAAAATGGAAAAAAGCCGACAAGCAAAGCTTGTCGGCTTGAAAAAGAAGCTGATCAATCAGAAGCCAAACGCATTCTTGACCAGCGTGAACACCTTGGTGTTGTCAATGGTGCCTTTGAAGTTCGAAGCCGCTGCGCCCGTGGCATGCAAGCGCACATCGCCGCCGCCATGTGACTCGTTGCCGTTGGCCACTTTGACCGCGCCTTCTTGCTGGTAGTCGTTGCTCTGGGCGGTGACCGAGTCCACATCAGCGCGAGCCGACAGGCGGTTCGGGCTTTGGCCAAACACCAAGGTGGTGAATGTCTTGCCGTCGGCATCTTTGGACGGTTGGCCGTCGGTGTAGCTGCGAACGATGTCCAAAACAGGATTGCCCTTTTTGGGGTAACCGTTGAAGACCATGGTGTGGTCATGGTCGGCTGTCACCACCACGAGGGTGTTGGTCAAATCGATTTTGCCCAAGGCGGCCTTGATGGCGTCGTCAAAGGCGATGGTGTCCACCAGGGCGCGCTTGGCGTTGGTGCTGTGCAGCGCATGGTCGATGCGGCCGCCTTCAACCATCAAAAAGTAGCCGTTGCTGTTTTTCGACAGCACGTCGATGGCTTTGGTGGTCATCTCGGCCAAGCTCGGTTCTTTGGTGGGGTCGCGGTCCAGGTCGTAGGACATGTGGCCTTGCGCAAAGGCTTGGTCGAACAGACCAAAAATCTTGGTGCCAGCCGCTGTGGGCGCTGCATCCAAAGAGGCTTTGTCGCTGACGAACGTGTACTTGTTGGCTTTCATCTCGGCCACGAGATCGCGACCGTCTGGGCGGCCCTTTTTGGCGGCATCGCTGCCGGTGGCATTGAAGGGCACCCAATACTGGCTGATGCCACCCATGAAAAAGTCGATGCCCGTGCCCAACGCCGCATTGAAGCCTGCGCCACCAGGCACGGCTTGGCGTGCAATTTCATACTCGGCATTGCGGTTGCAGATGTGCGAGTAGGTCACAGCCGGTGTGGCATGGGTCAGGCGGGCGGTGCTGATCACGCCGGTGGCTTTTTTGTTGGCGATCGCCAGTTCCAGCAAAGTGGGGACCGATTTGCCGTTGGTGCTGGTGCAGTTGTTGACGGCAGAGCCCACGCCGGTGGTCGCATCCTTGCTGGGCGAGACGGCCTTGGTGTCGCTCGACATCGAGACCACTTCGTTGTTCATCTTGATGCCGGTCATGTAGGCGGCCATCGAGGGGGCAGAGTCGGTGGTTTGCGCATCGTTCGAGAACGTCTTGATGCGCGCTGTGCGGGGCAAAGTGTCCATGGTCAATTGACCCGCTTCGCCATACTTGAAGATGCGCGAGGCGGTCACAGTGACAGGGCCCATGCCGTCGCCCAAAAAGAAGATCACATTTTTGGCTTCACCTGCTGCAAATGCAGGAGCAAAAATGCCAGACAAGAGTGCAGAAATCAAAATTCGTTTCATCATTTTCTCCAGATCAATGGATCAAAGTCCCAGCGCTTGCTTGACCAGACCGAACACGGCCGTGTTGTCAAGAACGCCCTTGAATTGCTCGGCCGACATGCCAATCGCGCCCAAGAAAACATCGGCCCCGCCATGGGTTTCAGAGCCCAGGCCTGTTTTGATGGCCGATTCCTGCAGGTAGTCGTTGGCGCTCACGGTGGCGTCGCTCAGTGCTGCCACGGTGGTGCGGTCCGCGACGCGGTTGGGGCCATTGCCAAAGCCCAGGATCGAGTAAGGCGAGCCGTCGGCATCTTTGGACAATGCACCGTCGATGTAGCTGCGCAGCAAGCCCAAAACGCCGGGCGATGTGCTGGTCGTTTTGCCTGTGCGTGTCGAGTAGCCCTGCATGAACATGGTGTGGTCATGGTCAGCGGTCACCACGATCAGGGTGTTGGTCAGGTTCGGGTCGGTTTCTTTGGCTTTGGCGATCGCGGCCTTGATGGCGTTGTCAAAAGCCACGGTGTCTTGCAGTGCGCGCTTGGCGTTGGTTTCGTGCAGGGCGTGGTCAATGCGACCGCCTTCGACCATCAGGAAATAACCGGTGCCTTTTTTGGACAGCAGATCCATGGACTTGGTGGTCATTTCGGCCAAGCTGGGCTCCTTGGCTGGATCGCGGTCCAGGTCGTAGGACATGTGGCCTTGGGCAATGGCTTGGTCAAAGAGGCCGATGATCTTCGAGCCGGTGCTGACGGGGGCCGCGTCAAAGCTGGCTTTGTCTGACACGAAGGTATAGCCTTTGGCTTTGAATTCGTTGATCAGGTGGCGGCCATCAGGACGGCCTTTTTTCTCAGCCGCAGAACCGCTGGCGTTGAAAGGCACCCAGTATTGGCTGACGCCGCCCATCAGGATGTCGACGCCGTTGCCCAGCGCGGTGTTGTAGCCTGCACCGCCTGGGACTGCTTGGCGCGCAATGTCGTATTCGGCGTTGCGGTTGCAAATGTGTGAATAGGTGACGGCCGGTGTGGCGTGCGTGAGGCGTGCGGTGCTCACAACGCCCGTGCCCATGCCCTTGGCAATCGCCATCTCGAGCAAGGTTTTGACCGGCGTGCCGTTGCTGGCAGCGCAGTTGTTGACGCTGTTGGACACGCCTGTCGTGGCGTCTTTGCCGGGCGCAGTGGCCACCGTCTCGGGAGACATCGACACCACTTCGTTGTTCATTTTGACGCCGGTCATGTAAGCCGCCATCGATGGAGCCGAATCGGTGACTTGCGCGTCGTTGGAAAACGTTTTGATGAAAGCGGTTTCTGGCAATGTGTCCATCGTCAGGTCGCCGTCTTCGCCTACGGCAAAGATGCGCGCTGCCGTCATGGTGGTCATGCCCATGCCGTCGCCCAAAAAGAAAATAACGTTTTTGGGCGGCGGGCTGTCGCTGCCACAGGCTGCGAGCGTTACTGCGGCCATCAGGCCGGCCATCATCCAGTGCTTCATGAATACCCCATTGGTAGTAAATTGAATAGGCTGATTGTTGTTGTGCGCTGTGGCAGTTTGATGACGCATCCAATGCGATGTGGTGCGCAAGGACATGTCATGAGGCTGTCGCAATGACCTGATCCAAGTTAGGTGTCGGATGCCCAGCCGTGTTGCCTGTGTGACCGGCTTGAGCGTGTGGCTCAGGCATGCTTGGGTCACCTTTTTTTTTGACGCCTCACTTCATCCAGGAGTCTTGCCGTGAGCAAAAACCGCAAAGTCATCATCACCTGCGCACCGACTGGCGCCATCCATACGCCCAGCATGTCGCCCCATTTGCCCGTCACGGCCGATGAGATCGCCGATGCCGCCATCGCTGCGGCCGAGGCGGGCGCTGCGATCTTGCACCTGCACGCGCGCGACCCGGTCGATGGGCGTCCCACGCAAGACCCCGCGTTTTTTGTGCCTTTCCTGGAAAAGATCAAAGCCAACACGAACGCCGTCATCAACCTGACCACGGGCGGCAGCCCGCACATGACGGTGGAGGAGCGCATGCGCCCGGCCATGACCTTCAAACCCGAAGTGGCGTCGCTCAACATGGGGTCCATGAACTTTGGTCTGTTCCCCATGCTCGACCGTTTCAAGACTTTTGAGCACGAGTGGGAGCGAGAGCACCTTGAGAAAAGCCGAGATCTGGTGTTCAAGAACACCTACAAGGACATCGAAACCATTTTGCGCATTGGGACCGAAAACGGCACCCGCTTCGAGTTCGAGTGCTATGACATCAGCCACCTTTACAACCTGGCGCACTTTCGCGACCGGGGTTTGGTCACGGGGCCTTTGTTTGTGCAGTCGGTGTTCGGCATTCTGGGGGGCATCGGCCCGCATCCAGAGGATTTGATGCACATGCGCCGAACCGCCGACCGTTTGTTTGGCAACGACTACCAGTGGTCCATTTTGGGGGCGGGCAAAGGGCAAATCGCGCTGGCCAGCATCGGGGCTGCCATGGGCTCGAACGTGCGTGTGGGCCTTGAGGACTCGCTGTGGATGGGCCCTGGGAAATTGGCCGAGTCCAGCGCTCAGCAGGTTCAGCGCATCCGCACCGTGCTGGAAGCCCTGAGTCTGGAGATCGCTACCCCTGATGAGGCGCGCAGCATGCTGGCGCTCAAGGGTGGGGATCGGGTGAATTTTTGAGGTTCAGTGCGCGTTGACCCAGTTCTCAACGCGCATGCTGCGGACCTCTCAATGGAAACATGGCATGAGATGCTCAGATTGAACTCAACGTTTGCTCAGGAGCATGGGAATGTCCAAAGGCGAGACGACTTGGACATCCTTGGCCATGGCCCATCCTTCTTGTACGGGAGCCATGACGTAGGCCTTGTGGACTCCGATGTCTTCGCAGGCCTGCCAAAAGCCTTTGGACACTTTGGGGGCAGACGAAAATTTAATTTCAAACCCGGTGGTCTCGCGGCCTGTCTCCACCACCACATCCAACTCAGCGCCCGCGGCGGTTCGGTAAAAAGAGACACTGGCACCTGCTGGCAAGTGGTTGCAAATTTGCTCGATACAAAACCCTTCCCACGATGCGCCCGTGTTGGGGTGGCCCATCAAATCATGGACGTTGCGCATGCCCAGCAGGTAGTGGAGCAAGCCGCTGTCGCGCACATAAATTTTGGGTGATTTCACCAGCCGTTTGCCCAGGTTGGCATGGAACGGCTCCAGGCGGCGCAGCATGAGCGACTGCACCAAATGGTCCAAATACCGGGTGACTGTGGGTGATGAGACACCCAGCGACGCCGCGATGCTGGACGCATTGAACAGTTGGCCGTGCAGGTGCGCCACCATGCGCCAAAAGCGCCTCATCAATTCAGGCTCGACATTGATGCCCAAGGCGGGCAAATCGGAGTGGAGGAAGTGCCTGACAAAAGCATCGCGCCAGAGCCAAGATGCGTCGTCTTGGGGAGCGGTGAAGCTGCCCGGAAATCCACCGCGCACCCAAAGGGTTTGAATGTCTTGAAAGCTTTGATGCACTTCGCTCAACAGCAGGGGGGCCATGTCCACCAATGCCAAACGCCCCGCGAGGGATTGCGATTGCTGGAGCAATTTGAATGAGGCTGAACCCAGGATCAGAAATCGGCCAGGACGCCGGTCTGCATCAATCTCCCCACGCATGGTGCTGAACAGCTCCGGGGCATTTTGAATTTCATCCAAAACGACCAAGCGGTGGCGGTTGGCTCCGAAAAATACATCGGCTTGTTCTAGCTTGGCGCGTGCTTGGGCATTTTCCAAGTCAAGGTAGATCGAGTCTGGATATTCAGCAGCGATTTGCTTGGCCAGCGTGGTCTTGCCGATTTGACGGGCGCCCAAAATAGCCACAGCGGGGCTCAAGCCCAGTTGTTGGCGTATTTCAGGCGCATATTTTCTTTGAAACATCCTTGCATTTTAAATATGCAATGTTAAAAATACAAGGATAATTTGGATGAAATGGCGTGCTGGTGGCGTTCACATGTTGCGCCGGTACTGACCACCCACCTCGAAAAGCGCGTTGGTGATCTGACCGAGCGAGCACACACGCACGGCGTCCATCAGCACCTCGAACACGTTGCTGTTGTCGATCACGGCTTGCTGCAGGCGTTTGAGCATGGCGGGCGATTCGGCAGCGTGCAGGGCGTGGAAATCGTTCAGGCGCTTGAGTTGCGACTGCTTTTCTTCTTCGGTCGAGCGGGCCAGCTCCAGCGTTTCCATCACTTCGTCGCCCTTGGGGTTGCGGAAGGTGTTGACGCCGATGATGGGCAGCTCGCCGGTGTGCTTGAGCATCTCGTAGTGCATCGACTCGTCTTGGATCTTGCCACGCTGGTAGCCGGTTTCCATCGCGCCCAGCACGCCGCCACGTTCGGCGATCTTTTCAAACTCGGCCAGCACAGCTTCTTCCAGCAACTCGGTCAACTCTTCGATGATGAAGGCGCCTTGGCTTGGGTTCTCGTTTTTGGCCAGACCCCACTCGCGGTTGATGATCATCTGGATCGCCATGGCGCGGCGCACCGAGTCTTCGGTGGGTGTGGTGATGGCTTCGTCAAACGCGTTGGTGTGCAGGCTGTTGCAGTTGTCGTAAATCGCGATCAGCGCCTGCAGTGTGGTGCGGATGTCGTTGAACTGGATCTCTTGCGCGTGAAGTGAGCGGCCCGAAGTCTGGATGTGGTACTTGAGCTTTTGTGAGCGCTCGTTTGCGCCGTATTTTTCTTTCATGGCCACGGCCCAAATGCGGCGCGCCACGCGGCCCAGCACGGTGTATTCCGGGTCCATGCCGTTGCTGAAGAAGAAGCTCAAGTTGGGAGCGAAGTCGTCGATGTGCATGCCACGCGCCAGGTACGCTTCCACAAAGGTGAAACCGTTGGACAGCGTGAAAGCCAGCTGGCTGATCGGGTTGGCCCCGGCTTCTGCGATGTGGTAGCCCGAGATGGACACCGAGTAGAAGTTGCGCACGTCGTGGTGCACAAAGTATTGGGCAATGTCGCCCATGACTTTGAGCGAAAACTCCGTCGAAAAGATGCAGGTGTTTTGGCCTTGGTCTTCTTTCAGGATGTCGGCTTGCACGGTGCCGCGCACGTTCTGCAGCACCCATGCCTTGATCTTGGCCGTTTCGGTTTCTGTCGGCTCGCGGCCGTTATCAGCTTTGAACTTATCGAGATTTTGGTCGATGGCCGTGTTCATGAACATGGCCAGGATCGACGGCGCTGGGCCGTTGATCGTCATCGACACGCTGGTGGTGGGGTTGCACAGGTCAAAGCCTGAGTACAGGACCTTCATGTCGTCGAGCGTGGCCACGTTCACGCCCGAGTTGCCGATCTTGCCGTAGATGTCGGGCCGCAGGTCGGGGTCGTTGCCGTACAGCGTGACCGAGTCGAAGGCGGTGGACAAGCGCTTGGCGGGCAGGCCTTCGCTCACCAGCTTGAAGCGTCGGTTGGTGCGGAAGGGGTCGCCTTCACCGGCAAACATGCGGGTCGGGTCTTCGCCCTCGCGCTTGAAGGCAAAGGTGCCTGCGGTGTAGGGGTAGCTGCCGGGCACGTTGTCCAGCATCAGCCACTTGAGCACTTCGCCATCGTCTTCGTATTGAGGCAGCGCCACCTTGCGGATTGTCGTGCCACTGAGCGACTTGGTGGTGAGTGCCGTGCGGATTTCCTTGTCGCGAATTTTGACCACGTACTCGTCGCCAGCGTAGGCTTTTTGCATGTCGGGCCACTGGGCCAGCAGCTTTTTGGCGGTGGGGTCTTGGATTTCTTCGCGGGCCACAGCCAGGTCGATGGCGGCTTCGGCTGCGCGAGCGCGGCCGGGTTTGCCATCTTCGAGCATGCGGGCCGCAGCGCGCAGTTGCTGAATCTCGCGGGCCAGGCGGGCTTGGGCGATGGCGCGCTTTTTGTAGCCGCGCACGGTGTCGCTGATCTCGGCCAAATAGCGGGTGCGGGCCGATGGCACAACGGGGTTTTGGTGGGTGCTGTGGCGCACGTTGACCACGGGCAAGCGGCCTTCGGTGGTGGGCATGCCCAGCTCGGCCAGGCGGGTTTTCAGCGCTTGGTAGAGCGCGGTCACGCCGTCGTCGTTGAATCGGGCGGCCATGGTGCCAAACACCGGCATCTGCTCGGTGGGCACGGTCCAGGCTTCTTTGTTGCGTTGCACTTGCTTGGCCACGTCGCGCAGGGCGTCAGACGCACCTTTGCGATCGAACTTGTTGATGGCTACGAATTCGGCAAAGTCCAGCATGTCGATTTTTTCGAGTTGGCTGGCGGCGCCGAACTCGGGCGTCATCACATACATGGGCACGTCCACATGCGGCACGATGGCAGCGTCGCCTTGACCAATGCCCGAGGTTTCGACCACGATCACATCAAAGCCAGCCACCTTGCAGGCCGCCACCACGTCGGGTAGGGCGGCTGAGATTTCAGAACCAAAGTCACGCGTGGCCAGCGAGCGCATGAACACGCGCGGGCCTTGAGACCAAGGTGAAATCGCATTCATGCGGATGCGGTCGCCGAGCAATGCGCCACCACTCTTGCGGCGCGAAGGGTCGATGGAGATCACGGCCACGCGCAGCGCATCGCCCTGGTCCAGACGCAGGCGGCGGATCAGTTCGTCGGTCAGGCTCGACTTGCCCGCACCGCCCGTGCCGGTGATGCCCAGCACAGGCACTTTCTTTTGTGCCGCTTGTTCACGCACGGCTTTGACCACGCTGGCATCGGCTTTGTCATTCTCCAACGCGGTGATCAGTTGCGCCAGCGCACGCCAGTTCATCTCTCCGTGGCCCTGGATGGCGTCCACGGTTTTGGGGGCCAAGGGGCTCACGTCTTTGTCGCAGCGCATGACCATCTCGCCGATCATCCCGGCCAGGCCCATTTTTTGACCGTCTTCGGGGCTGAAAATGCGCACGCCATGCTCGGCCAGGGTGCGGATTTCGGATGGCACGATCACGCCACCGCCGCCGCCGAACACCTGGATGTGCTCGCCGCCCCGGGCTTTGAGCAGTTCAACCATGTAGCTGAAGTACTCGTTGTGCCCGCCCTGATACGAGCTGATGGCGATGCCCTGCGCATCTTCTTGCAATGCTGCGGTGACCACCTCGTCCACCGAGCGGTTGTGGCCTAGGTGGATGACTTCAGCCCCCATGCTTTGCAAGATGCGCCGCATGATGTTGATGGCGGCGTCGTGGCCGTCAAACAGAGAAGCGGCGGTGACAAAACGCACCTTGTTCGTGGGGCGGTATTCGGCCAGGGCCTTGAATTCAGCGGACAGGTCGGTCATGGGGTGTCTCCGTGGGCGGGCAAGTTGACGTTTACGTTAACGTCAATCATAGCGAGTTGTAGCGCATTGCAATGAAGCCGTGCTTACAAGGCTGCGTGCATTAGGGTTTACACCAGTCCCTGAGGTGACCGTGATGTAAATTTTTTCAATCGCCGAACCGGACAGGACGAACGGAA
>CANBTZ010000064.1 GCA_947372495.1 Comamonadaceae bacterium
CGCTGCCCGGCGAACTGATCGTGGTTGGAGACAAAGGTGGCCAGGCTGTGGGGGGCCGTGACAAAGTACTGCGCCACTTCCTGAATGGCCTTGGCGTCACCTTTCGCAGCGGGGACGATCTTGCTCTCCAGCCCAAAAGCAAACGAGCCACCACAGACTTCAGCATTGGCATAGGCACGGGGTTGTGCCGTCGCTTCGCACACCACATAGCGGCCCGGGTAGGACTTGATCAGGCGCGTCAACTCACCCGTCAACTGTCGGCTCTCGGGCTGGTCGTTCCAGTCCTTGGCATTGTTCTCAATCAGGTGCGGCACGGCGTCCAGCCGCATGCCGTCCAGCCCCCGGTTGAGCCAAAAACGCAGGCTGTTCTGGTGGTAGGCCACCACGGGCGGGTGGCGCAGATTGAAGTCGGGCATGGGCGCGCCAAAGGTGGCGAGGTAACTGCCCCCAGGCGTTCGAATCCACGGGTCGCGCCCCCAGATGTCCCAGCCTTGGGGGTGTTCCTGCCGCCACTCGTACCAGGCGCGGTAGGGCCCTTGGGGTTCGCGCACACTCTGCACAAAAGCAGGGTGGGTGTCTGCGCTGTGGTTGACCACATAGTCCATGATCACCCCGATGCCTCGGGCATGGGCTTCGCGGATCAGCTCATCGAAATCGGCCAGCGTGCCGTAGGCCGGCTCGATGTCGCGGTAATCGCTGGTGGCGTATCCGTGGTCGCCGTCACCGCTGCGCGTGATCGGCATCAACCAGATGCCCCGGATGCCGAGTTGTTGCAAATGGTCCAACGACTGCGTCAAACCGCGCAGGTCACCGATGCCATCACCATTGCTGTCGCGCCAACTGCGCACAAAGATTTCCATGAACGCTCCATGCTGCCAGCCTTCAGGCAGAGCGCTTGGAGCCAACCTGGCGGGGACAGGGCTCAGGTCCACGGGCGCTTGCGCATGCAAGGCCCCCGTCATGGCCAGCATCAACGCTGCAAAAATGTGAAGAACGGGCCTATTTGAAAAAATCAGATGCATGGCTGCTTGTGCTCAGTTGCGTTGTAGGTACACCATGACCGATTGTGGTGGCAAGTTCAAACTGGCTGTCCCGCTGGCGGTGACCATCAGATCGGACGCGACTGGATACTCGGCGGCCCAAACCGATGCAGCCCCCAATCCGCTCAAGTTGACGTTTTGTGCGACCAGTCCGTAGTTGTAAAGCACCATCGTTCGCTCTGTGCCGAGACTGCGCTGGAAACCCATGCTGGCCCCTTGCGACCAGGCGGCACTGTAGTCGCCCCTGGCCAAAGAGGGCAGTCGCTTGCGCAGACCGATCAGGGTTTTGTACACGCTGTGCAGACTGCCCTCGACACCACGCTGCGCCTGTACATGGTTCGACGAGATGTTGGCCGACAGCGCCCTGAAAGGCACGCCCGAGGTGAAGCCTGTGGCCTGTGCGGTCCAGCTCATGGGTGTGCGCAAGGCCCAGTCCCCAGTGAGTCCTGCACCATTGGCCATGCCTATTTCTTCACCGTAGTAAATGAAGGGTGTGCCCGGCAACAGCAGATACGTGGCGGCCGCCATTTTGTATTGCGCCTGATTGCCGGACAGCTGGTTCCAGATGCGCTCGCCCGCAAAGCTGTCATGGTTGGCCAAAAATGTGGCCATACCCGCTGGTGCTGAACGGAAGTACTGACTGACTGCCGCAATGGCTGTGGCGTCGCCCCGCGCCGCACGCAGGATGTTGTCTTTGAGATCGAACGCCAGTGCACTGCCGCATGACGCTTTCGCACCAAACGCCTGAGGCGCAGCAGGCGCTTCGCACACCATGTAACGCTTGTCATAGCTTTTGATCAGGTCCTGCACCTGCCCCATGATGGCGTGGTTCTCGGGCTGACTCTCCCAGGCCATGGGACCGTTCTCGACCAAATTACCCACAGCGTCAAATCGGAAACCATCCACACCCTGGTTCAACCAATAGCGCAGGTTGTCATGGTGAAAAGACTTGACCTGCTCGTTCTTCCAATTGAAGTCGGGCATGCCTGACCAGAAAGGCGCGTAGAAATAACCGTTGCCGCTGCTGTACCAGGGGTTTTGCCCCCAAACACTCCAGCCCAAGGGCAGCGTGTCTTGCCAGACAAAATAGTTGCGCTGTGGATTGAGCTTGGCCGAGGCCGAATTCAAGAATAGTGGATGCCGACTGCTGGCATGGTTGATCACATGGTCCAGGATCACGCCCATGCCGCGCTGGTGGGCTTGTGCCAGCAGCAATGCCATGTCGGCCTGACTTCCATAGTCCACTTCAATGCTGCGGTAATCCTTGACCGCATAACCATGGTCGCGGTCTTCGCTCTGGGTGACAGGCATCAACCACAGACCCTGAACACCCAGATCCTGCAGATAGTCCAACTGCGAGATCAATCCCTTCAAATCCCCTTTGCCATCGCCATCGCTGTCTTTGTAGCCCCGCACATAGATCTGCATGAAGGCCCCGTGCATCCAACCGTCGGGCAAGGGGCTCATGGCGCCTTGAACTGCAACAGCGCCGAGGTCAGGCACAGCCAGACTGCTGCCTGTGCCCCCACCTGTCCCGGGATCAGTGGGCACAGGCACATTGAATGTGGCGCCGCCACCTCCACCGCAAGACGCCATAACGAGCACACAAGCCATGACAAGAAGGCCCACCTTGCTGCCAAGGTGCCCGCATACTTTGAAGTTCATCTTGCTGGAGAGGGTCGGACCACCCAAAATGTAGGAAAGTTACAGATTCTCCTCGGTCCTTCGACTCAATAGATAGGTATTTACCCTATTTGATCATTCGAAAACGGGATTTTCTGTAGTTTTATTACGATAATTCAGCTTGTCATTGACCTCCGCCCATTTCTGCATGACCTCTCGTTTGAAGCGTTCGGCCTTACGCTGGCTCACCTCGGTGTGGGCGGGCGCGTGCCTGCTGACGCCCAACGCAGGCCTGCTGGCCCAGCCAACGCAAGACGCCACAGCCTCTGCAGACATTTGCAGCAGCCCGGACCTCACCACAGTCCTGCAGGCCAATGCACACATGCATGCGGCGCAAGCACACTGGCTGGATGGCGCGTTGCTGCAATGGTCTGGGCAATCCGATCGCGTCAGTGGCCACACTTTCAGCCTGCTGGCGTCCCGGCAAAGTCGACTGCGGGTACAGGCCGGACGTCCCGCCGAGGGGGTTGAGCAGCGCTGGCCACTGAGCACCGTCACAGGAACCGCTTCATCCGCTGTCCGACAACGCTTTGCCTTCGTCAAGCCCGGGTTGTTGTTGCAGATGCCGGATATGCCTGCAGCCACACTGCGGGAGTTACACGAACAACAAACCTTGCTGGTCGAGGAAGACAACCAAGGCCGCGTGGTGGCCGCCACGCGCTTGCAAATTGCAGGCGCACTTGACGCACTCTTTGCACCTGCGGCGCACAAACTGAGCTTGGGACCGCAATTTCAGGGCAAGGGGGTGGCCCTGTCCCTGTGGGCTCCCACCGCGCAACAGGTGCAGCTGTGCCTGTACCCCAGCACCACAGCACCCGCCAGTCAACTGCACAGCTTGCAACGCGACCCCGCCAGCGGCGTTTGGTCAGCCAAGCTGCCCGCCAGTGCCACGGGGGCCTACTACCGTTTTGCCGTCACCGTGCATGTGCCCGGCGTGGGTCGTGTACGCAACCTCGTCACCGATCCTTACTCGGTCAGTCTGAGTGCAGACTCCCAACGCAGCCAGATCCTGGATCTGAACGATCCGGCCTTGGAGCCCATGGGCTGGATGAGCGACACACCCCCAGCCACCGTCCGCCAAGCCACCGACATGGTGATTTACGAATTGCATGTGCGGGACTTTTCGATCAGCGACGAATCGGTCCCCACTGCCGACCGTGGCAAGTACCTGGCCTTCACCCATGGCCAGTCGCATGGCATGCAGCACCTCAAAGCCCTGGCCCGTGCGGGACTGACCGATGTGCATTTGCTGCCTGTGTTCGATCTGGCCAGCGTCCCCGAGACCGCTTGCCTTACCCCTCGTCCATCCGGCAGCGCCAACAGCGAAAGCCAGCAAGCCGCCGTGAAGGCTGTGGCCGCACAAGACTGCTTCAACTGGGGATATGACCCCTTTCACTTCAATGCCCCCGAAGGCAGCTACGCGAGCGATGCGCAAGACGGTACGCGCCGCGTGATCGAGCTGCGCCAAATGGTGCAGGCGCTGCACCGCGCCGGTCTGCGGGTGGGCATGGACATGGTCTACAACCACACATCGGCCTCGGGTCAGCATGCGCAATCGGTACTCGACCGCATCGTGCCCGGCTACTACCAGCGACTCAATGACCAGGGCGTGGTCGAGCGCTCCACCTGCTGCGACAACACCGCCACCGAGCATGTGATGATGGAAAAGTTGATGTCCGACTCGGTGCTGCTGTGGGCGCGCCACTACAAGATGGACTCCTTCCGATTTGACCTGATGGGGCACCAACCACGCCCGGCCATGGTGCGCATGCAAAAGCGCCTCGACAAAGCCCTGGGGCGCCGCATCGACTTCATCGGCGAAGGCTGGAACTTTGGCGAAGTGGCCGATGGCGCGCGTTTCGTGCAGGCCTCCCAGCTGTCCTTGAACGGCACTGGCATCGGCACCTTCAATGACCGATTGCGTGACGCGGTGCGTGGCGGCAGCGCCAGCGACACGCCCGAGCGCATCCAGGCCGATCAGGGCTTCATCAGCGGTCTGGTGCTGCAACCCAATGCACAGGCCCGCACCGGGCAAACCCCGCAGGACCTGATGAAAGTGGCCGACCAGATCCGCGCCGGCCTGGCTGGCTCATTGCGCCACTACACCCTGACCACCGCCTCAGGAGAAAGGCGCGCCCTGCAGGACATTCGCTACGGTAAGCAGCCCACGGGTTACACGCAAGAGCCCACCGAGGTGGTGAACTACACCGAGAACCACGACAACATGACGCTCTGGGACAGCCTGGCCTTCAAGCTGCCCCGCGCCACCAGCGCGGCAGAGCGCGCCCGTGTGCAGGTGCTGGGTGCGGCCCTGGTGGCGTTCAGCCAGGGCGTGGCCTACTTCCACGCGGGACAGGACATCCTGCGCTCCAAATCGCTTGACGGCAACAGCTACGACTCGGGCGACTGGTTCAATCGCCTGGACTGGACTTACCAAACCAACCACTTCGGCACAGGCTTGCCGCCCCGGCAAGACAACGGGCACCTGTACCCACTGATGCGCGAGCTGCTGCTGGACCCGGCGCTGCAACCGGCCCCAGCCGACATCGCATTTGCACGTGACGCCTTTCGCGACCTGCTGAAAATCCGCGCCAGCAGCACGCTGCTGCGCCTGCCCACGGCGACCGACATCCACCAGCGCCTGCGCTTTTTCAATGTCGGCCCCACTCAAAACCCGGCCGTGATCGCTGCGCACCTGAACGGCAAGGGCTTGGCGGGCGCCAACTTTGACGAAATGGTGCTGCTGGTCAACGTCGACACCCGCAGCCACGCCGTGGCCGACAGCACGCTGCAAGGCAAGGCGTACCAACTGCACCCGGTCCACCTGGACCCGGCTGCAGCCGACACGCGACCCGTCCAGCTGGCTCGCCATGACGCGGCCTCCGGGCGCTTTGAGGTGCCTGCCCGCACCGCCCTGGTTTATGTTCTGACTGCCGGCGCGTCTGGCGCAACGCCCACGGATCCGCAAAAATGACTTCGATGAGAAAACACCTCCCCACCCTGAGCCGCTGGATGTTGGGCATGGGCTTGGCATTCGGTCTGGGCACAGCTGCGCAGGCGGTGGAGATCACCATCACCTGCGGCCCCAGCGGCAGTGACGTGGAGTTCTGCCTCAAACACGCCAACGCCTGGGCGGCCAAAACCGGGCACACCATCAAAAACTTCTCGCCCCCCACCAGCCCGACCGAAAAACTCGCGCTCTACCGCCAGCTGTTCGCCGCCAAGTCGGGTGACATCGACGTGCTGCAGATCGACACCGCCTGGCCTGGCATCCTCAAAGACCACCTGCAGGACCTCAAGCCCTTCAGCAAAGGGCTGGAAGATCAGCACTTCCCGGCCATCGTCGCCAACAACACCGTGAGCGGTCGCCTGCTGGCCATGCCCTGGTACACAGACGCTGGCCTGCTCTACTACCGCAAGGACCTGCTGGCCAAATACAAGATGCCCGTGCCCACCACTTGGGAAGAGCTCACCACCACCGCCGCCAAGGTGCAGGCGGGTGAACGCGCCCGTGGCGACAACGACTTCCACGGCTATGTGTTCCAGGGTAAGGCCTACGAGGGACTGAGCTGCAATGCGCTCGAATGGGTCAGCGGCAGCGGCGGTGGCACCGTCGTCAACGCCGAAGGGCAGATCACCATCAACAACGCACAGGCCGCCAAAGCCCTCAACCGCGCCGCCAGCTGGATTGGCACCATCTCGCCCGTGGGGGTGCTCAACTACGAAGAAGAAGAGGCCCGTGGCGTGTTCCAGAACGCCAACGCCCTGTTCATGCGCAACTGGCCTTATGCCTGGGCCTTGCTGCAAAAGGACGACAGCTTGGTCAAAAGCAAGGTGGGCATCGCCAAACTGCCCGGTACGCCCAGCGCTGCCACCCTGGGCGGCTGGCACCTGGGCGTGTCCAAGTACAGCCCCAACGCCGCCATTGCCGCAGACCTGGTGATGTACATGACCAGCGCCCAGGTACAAAAGGCCCGCGCCATTGGCGGCTCGTTCAACCCCACACTGCCCGCGCTCTACAAGGACAAGGATGTCATCGCCGCCAACGACTTCATGTCGAACTTGTCCGACGTTTTTGCCAACAGCGTGGCCCGCCCCACCACGGCCACAGGCCTGAAATACCCACCCGTGAGCCAGAGTTTTTACAACGCGGCGCACGAGGTCATGTCCAAACGCACCACAGGGGAAGAAGCCGTCAAGAAGCTCGAATCCCGCCTCAAGCAAATCCGTCGCAAACATTGGTAAGCCACCATGAATTCCAGAACCCGCACCGCCTGGCTGTTCCTCACCCCCATGATCGTGCTGATGCTGATCGTGGCGGTCTGGCCGCTGACCCGCTCCATCTGGTTCAGTTTCACTGACACCAACATCAACGACATCGCCGCCAGCCAGTGGGTGGGCGGAGAAAACTACTTTGGTGAATACGGCCTGTTCTTCAACCCCAACGACGAAGAAGGCTTTTGGGCCGGGGATTGGGGCATCTCGATCCGCAACACCTTCAGCTTCGCCATTGTCTCGGTCATTCTCGAAACCTTGACCGGTCTGGGCCTGGCACTGCTGCTCAACCAGGAATTCAAAGGCCGCGCACTGGTGCGCACGGCCGTGCTGGTGCCCTGGGCTATTCCCACCATCGTGTCGGCCAAGATGTGGGGCTGGATGCTCAACGATCAGTTTGGCGTCATCAACAATCTGCTGGTGAGCGCTGGGCTCATCACCCACAAAATCGCCTGGACGGCCGAGCCTTCTTACGCACTGTGGACCGTGGTTCTGGTGGATGTGTGGAAGACCACGCCATTCATGGCACTGTTGATCTTGGCGGCGCTTCAGACCGTGCCCAAGGATTGCTACGAGGCAGCCAAGGTGGACGGGGTGCACCCGCTGCGGGTGTTCTGGCGCATCACGCTGCCGCTGATTCGCCAGCCACTGATGGTGGCCATCATCTTCCGTCTGCTCGACTCGCTGCGCGTGTTCGACTTGATTTATGTGCTCACGTCCAACGGGAGCACCACCATCAGCATGTCGGGTTTTGTGCGCCGCGAAATGGTGGAGTACGGCAACATGGGCTTTGGCTCGGCAGCCTCGACTTCGCTGTTCCTCATCATCATGCTGACCGCGGTCATCTTTCTGCGTCTGGCCCGCGTGAAACTCTCCGAGGACGCCCAATGAACCACCGCTCCAACCTGGCCACAGGCCTTTTGTACCTGATCTCGGCCATCGTCGTCGTGCTGTCGGTCTATCCATTTGTGTACGCCATCTCCACCTCGCTCAAGACAGGCACTGCGCTGTTTGGCACCGAGCTGATTCCGAGCAAGGCCGATCTGCGCAACTACGTGGCGCTGTTTGAAGGTGTGCAACCCTTTGGCAAAAGTCTGGTCAACTCAATTCTGGTGGCTGTACTCACCGTGGGCTTTGCCATGCTGATGGGCGTGACCGCCGCTTATGCACTCGGCCGCATCCGCTTCAAGGGCAAAGGCCTGCTTTTGGTGTGCATCCTGGGCGTGTCGATGTTCCCGCAGGTGGCGGTGCTCTCGGGCATGTTCGAGCTGATCCAGTCGCTGGGCCTGTACAACAAGGCCCTGGGCCTGGTGCTGCCCTACACCATCTTCACACTGCCCTTCACGGTTTGGATCCTCACCACCTTCATGCGCGAGCTGCCCGGCGAACTCGAAGAGGCCGCCATCATGGACGGCTGCGGTCCGTTGCGCATCATCTTTCAGGTGTTCATGCCGCTCTTGTGGCCCGCGCTGGTGTCGACCGGGCTGTTGGCCTTCATCGGGGCCTGGAACGAGTTCATGTTCGCGTTGACCTTTGTGGTGAGCGATACCGAGCGCACTGTACCCGTGGCCATCTCGTTGATCGCAGGGGCCACGGCATTTGAAATTCCTTGGGGCACCATCATGGCCGGCTCGGTGATCGTCACCGTGCCGCTGTTGCTGCTGGTGTTCTTCTTCCAAAAACGCATCGTGTCGGGCCTGACGGCGGGCGCGGTCAAAGGCTGATTTTTACTTTCCCATCATGAGCAAAGCACCCAACAACAACTGGTGGCGCGGCGGCGTCATTTACCAAATCTACCCGCGATCTTTTGCCGACAGCAACAGCGACGGCGTGGGCGACCTGCCGGGCATCACCGCCAAGCTGGACTACGTGGCCAGCCTGGGCGTGGACGCGATCTGGCTCTCGCCTTTCTTCAAAAGCCCGATGAAGGATTTCGGCTACGACGTGAGCGACTACTGTGACGTCGATCCGCTGTTCGGCACGCTGGACGATTTCCGCACATTGGTGCAAAGCGCACACGCCAAGGGCCTCAAAGTGGTGATCGACCAGGTGCTCTCGCACACCTCGGACCAGCACCCCTGGTTCGTGGAGAGCCGCGCCTCCCAAACCAACGCCAAGGCCGACTGGTATGTGTGGGCCGACGCCAAGGACGACGGCAACCCGCCCAACAACTGGTTGAGCGTGTTCGGTGGCAGCTCCTGGCAATGGGACACCCGCCGCAAGCAGTACTACCTGCACAACTTCCTGGCCAGCCAGCCGGACCTGAACTTCCACAACCCCGAAGTGGTCGATGCCATTTTGGGCACCGTCAAGTTCTGGCTGGAGCTGGGCGTGGACGGGTACCGACTGGACACCGCACCGTTCTACTTCCACGACAAGGAGCTGCGCAACAACCCGGGGCGCGGCAGCGCCAAGGAAGGCGACAACACCGTGTCGGACGTCAACCCCTACGGCTGGCAGTGGCACGTGTACGACAAAGAGCGCCCAGAGAACCTTGAATTCTTCAAGAAGCTGCGCGCCCTGGTCGACCAGTACCCCAACACCACCATGGTCGGCGAGATCGGCACCGACGACAGCATTGCCACCATGGCCGCCTACACCAGCGACGGTGACAAGCTGCACATGGCCTACAGCTTTGACCTGCTGGGCAAGGATTCGACCGCGCCTTACCTGCACGGCCTGATGCAAAAATTCGCCGACAAGAGCCAAGGCGGCTGGCCTTCCTGGGCGTTGGCCAACCACGATGTAGAGCGGGTGGGCTCGCGCTGGGGTGGCCCCGAGCGCAACCTGCAAAAGCTGCGCTTGGCAGCCGCTTTCCAGATGTGCCTGCGCGGCTCGCCCTGCCTGTACCAAGGCGACGAACTCGGCCTGCCCGAGGCCGACATCGCCTTTGAAGACCTGCAGGACCCGCCCGGCATCGCCATGTGGCCCGAATACAAAGGCCGCGACGGTTGCCGCACGCCCATGCCCTGGGTGAGCCATGCAGCCGACATCGGCTTCGGTGACGGCAAAACCAAGGCGTGGCTGCCCTACACCGAGGCCTACCGCCCACTGGCCGCCGACGTGCAGGACCGGGACGCGGCATCGCACCTGAACTTCTACCGCCAGCTGCTGCAGTGGCGCCGCACGCAACCTGCACTCATCCATGGCGAGCAGACCCTGCTGCCCGTGCATCCGCAAATCATGGCCTTTGTGCGCGAGTACGCGGGTCAGCGCGTGCTGTGCGCGTTCAACTTCAGCGAGCAGGCGGCCACGCTGAGCCTGCCTGCCGACATGCAGCCAGCGCAGGTTCTGGCGCTGCCAGGCTTCACGGGCGGTCGAATCGCAGACCATGCCCTCGCCTTCGAGCCGTTTGGCGGCCTGATCGTGAAACTGGCCTGATTGGGCCTGAACCGCCCTAACGAAACACACACCGCGCTGGAGAAGCCCCATGTCCCGCATCGAATTCAAGAACGTCTGCAAGCGCTATGCGCCGCATTTGCCGATGACCATCCATAACGCCAACCTGACCATCGAGCATGGCGAGTTCTGCGTGTTTGTCGGCCCCTCGGGTTGCGGCAAGTCCACCCTGCTGCGCATGGTGGCGGGCCTGGAAGACATCAGCTCGGGCGAGCTGTTGATCGGCGACCAACGCGTGAACGACCTGCCCCCCGCAAAGCGCGGCGTGGCCATGGTGTTCCAGAGCTATGCGCTCTACCCGCACATGACCGTGGGCGAGAACATGGCGTTTGGCCTGCGCGTGCTGGGCTCGGACAAAGCCGAGATCGACCGCAAGGTGAAAGAAGCCGCTGAAATCCTGCAACTGACCCCGCTGCTGGACCGCCTGCCCAAGGCCCTGTCGGGCGGGCAGCGCCAGCGTGTGGCCATTGGCCGTGCCATCGTCAAGCAACCCAAGGTGTTTTTGTTTGACGAGCCGCTGTCCAACCTGGACGCCGCCTTGCGCGTGCAGACGCGCCTGGAGATCGCCAAGCTGCACAAGGACATGGGCTCGGCCAGCATGATCTATGTGACGCACGACCAGGTCGAAGCCATGACGCTGGCCAACAAGATCGTGCTGCTGCACACGGGTGCCCTGATCCAGGAGCGCGGCAGCGTGGCCCAGGTCGGCACGCCCATGAACCTGTACCACCGCCCAGCCAGCCTGTTCGTGGCCGAATTCATTGGCTCGCCCAAGATGAACCTGCTCCAAGGCACTTTGCGGAGCGCCGATGCCAGCCACGCCAGCGTGGACGTGGGGGGCCAGACGATCAGCGTGGCCGTCGATGCGCGTCACCTGAAAACCGGCGAGTCGGTGCAAGTGGGCATCCGCCCCGAGCACATCCCCTTGGGCAGTGAAGGTGCGGGCACAGGCGTGAGCGCCAGCCTGCAGCACATCGAGCGCCTGGGAGATTCATCGCTTTTGTACGTTCAGATCCCGGGGCAGGCGATCGCCACTGTCAAGGTCGAAGGCAGCGCTTCGCTCGCCGCAGGCTCGGCGCTGACGCTGCGCCTGGCGCCCGATCAGCTGCACCTCTTCGACAGCCAGGGCATCGCTTGCCACCGCACCGTGGAACTTCCCGAGTAATGCCCCCCACCACCCATGCCTTCATCTGACCTCCGTTGGTGGAAAAACAGCACCGTCTACCAGATTTACCCGCGCAGCTTTTGCGACAGCAACGGTGACGGCATCGGTGACATCTCGGGCATCACCAGCAAGCTCGACCACCTGAAAACGCTGGGCGTGGACGTGGTCTGGCTGTCACCGGTTTACCAGTCGCCCAACGACGACAACGGCTACGACATCAGCGACTACCGCGCCATCATGGGCGAGTTCGGCACCATGGCAGATTTCGACGCCATGCTCGCGGGCATGAACGAGCGCGGCATCGCGCTCATGATGGACCTGGTGGTCAACCACACCTCCGACGAGCACGAGTGGTTCCGCCAGGCCCGATCTGCGCGTGACAACCCGTACCACGACTACTACATCTGGCAAGAGCCCGTGGATGGGCGCGAGCCCACCAACTGGGAGTCGGCCTTCAGCGGCTCGGCGTGGAGCTGGAACGAGGCCACGGGCGAGTACTACCTGCACATGTTCTCGCCCAAGCAACCCGACCTGAACTGGGAGAACCCCAAGGTGCGCGCCGAGGTCTATGAGCTCATGCACTTCTGGTTCAAGAAAGGGGTGCGTGGCTTTCGCATGGACGTGATCAACCTGATCTCCAAGCCCTGGCTGACCGACGGCTCCCTGCCCGACGCGCCTGTGGTGCACAACGGTTTTTTGCAACCCGCATTCGAAATGGTCAAACACGGCCCGCGCTTCATGGA
>CANBTZ010000065.1 GCA_947372495.1 Comamonadaceae bacterium
TGGGCCATGCGTGCCAGGCGCTTGTCTTTTTGCACCGATTCGGCAGCGGCGTTGAAGGTGACCACGGCGGGCAAAAACATGGCGTTCAAAGTGCCGTGGTGCAGGCGCGGGTTCACGCCGCCCAGGCTGTGGCTCAATGAGTGCACACAGCCGAGGCCCTTCTGGAAGGCCATGGCGCCTTGCATGCTGGCGCTCATCATGTTCAGGCGCGCTTCGCGGTCCTGCCCGTTGTGGGTGGCGCGCTCGATGTGCGCCCAGCCACGCGCCAGGCCATCGAGCGCGATGCCGTCGGCGGGCGGGTTGAAGGGCGCGGCCATGAAGGTTTCCATGCAGTGCGCAATCGCGTCCATGCCTGTGGCCGCCGTCAGCACGGGCGGCAGGCCCAGCGTGAGTTCGGGGTCGCAGATGGCGGCACGGGGCACGATGAACCAGCTGTGAAAACCCAGTTTTCGGCCATCGTCAACGATCAAAATCGCGCCCCGGGCCACTTCGGAGCCCGTACCTGCCGTGGTGGGCACGGCGATCAGCGGGGCCACCCGGTCGGTGATTTTGAGCGAGCCGCCTTCGATGGTGGCGTAGGTCTTGAGCGGGCCTTCGTGTGTGGCGGCGATGGCCACGCCTTTGGCGCAGTCAATCGACGAGCCACCGCCCAAGGCGATCAGGCCGTCGCAGTTGTTTTGCTTGTAAACAGCGGCAGCGGCATGCACAGCGGCTTCGGTCGGGTTAGATGGCGTTTGGTCGAACACGCTGACCTTCAAACCGGGCAGGGCGGCGAGGGCCTTGTCCAGGATGCCCACAGCTTTCACGCCCGCGTCGGTCACGATCAGGGGGCGGCTGATGCCCACGCGCTCGCATTCGGCCTTGAGCAGGCTGATCGCGCCGAAGTCGATCTGGATCTGGGTGACGTAATTGATGAAAGACATGCCAAGTTCTCCGGTGTGTGCAGGTGACAGACCCCGTGCGCGGGGCGTTGTACGATTTGCGTTCATTTTGATTCAGGAACCGTCTTTGTCCATCCGGCCCAACGCCCAATCCGTCACGTTGGCAACACCCGGAGCCCAGCACTTCAAGCATTCATGAGCAGCCACCACACCCACCCCCGATCCCTACTGAACCCGGCCACTCGAGCGCTGATCGAGCGCGTCGAGCGGGCAGGGCGCCCGCCCATGCACGCCATGACCGCCACTCAGGCCCGCGGGTTCTACGACATCGGCGGTCCGATCCTGGACCTGCAGCCCGCTCCCCATGTGGATCGCGTGCAGGACTTCACCATCCCGGCCCGTGACGGTCACGCCATGCCAGCGCGCCTGTATGCCCCACACAGCGACACCGCATTGCCCGTGCTGCTGTACCTGCACGGCGGTGGCTTCACCGTGGGCAGCCTGACCACGCACGACGTGCTGTGCCGTCAACTCTCACGCCAAGGCCACTGCGCCGTGGTTTCGCTGGACTACCGGCTCGCGCCCGAACACCGTTTCCCCACGGCCGTGCACGACGCCTGGGACGCCCTGAACTGGTTGCACCAGCAGGGCCACACCTTGGGCCTGGACAGCACGCGCCTGGCCGTGGGCGGTGACAGCGCAGGCGGCACCTTGTCGGCCGTGTGCGCACTCATGGCCCGCGATGCGGGTCTGAAACTCGCGTTGCAGCTGCTGTTTTACCCCGGCTGCGGCTCTAAGCAAGACACCGCTTCGCACCACACTTTTGGCCAAGGCTTCATGCTCGACCAAGACACCATCGCCTGGTTCTTTGACGGCTACATCGACGCCCAAGACCGCCATGATTGGCGCTTTGCCCCCGGCAACGCGCCCGACCACAGTGGCCTGGCCCCCTGCTGGATGGGCCTGGCCGAATGCGATCCGCTGGTGGACGAGGGCGTGCGCTACGCCGACACGCTGCGCATGGCGGGCGTGCCCGTCGATCTGGAGATTTACAAGGGCGTGATCCATGGCTTCATCACCATGGGCCGCGCCATCCCCGACGCCCTGAAAGCCCACGCCGATGCGGGCCGGGCTCTGAAACACGCTTTTTTGTAGGAGCGGCGCCCTCGCCGCGAAAGCTCTCGTAAGGAACAAGATGAAACGCCAAGACTTCCGTTTTTCCCACCGCATGCGCGTGCGCTGGGTCGAGGTGGACATGCAAAAGATCGTCTTCAATGGTCACTACCTCATGTACTTCGACACCGCCGTGACGGATTACTGGCGCAACTTGGCCATGCCGTATGCCGACACCATGCACCAGCTGGGCGGTGACCTGTACGTCAAAAAAGCCAGCGTCGAGTACCACGCCAGCGCCGAGATGGACGACTTTTTGGATGTGTGCATGCGCTGCGACCGCATCGGCAACTCGTCCATGACTTTTGTGGGCGCGATTTTCCGGGGCGAAGAGCTGCTCATCACCAGCGAGCTGATTTACGTCTATGCCGACCCGGTGGCTAAGAAAAGCCAGCCCATTCCGCCCCAGCTGCGCGACATGATGGAAGGCTACGAACGCGGCGAAGACATGGTGCAGCTGCACCTGGGTGCTTGGGCCGACCTGAAAAATCTGGCCTCACCGCTGCGCACAGAGGTGTTTGTGGATGAACAAAAAGTGCCCGCCGACATGGAGTGGGACCACGACGACGATACCGCGCTGCACTGCGTGGCTGTGAACCGCATGGGGCTGTGCCTGGCCACGGGCCGCCTGATTCAACACGCCCCGGGCGTGGCCCGCATTGGCCGCATGGCCGTCAAAAAGCAGATGCGCGGCAGCGTGCTGGGCCGCCGGGTGCTGCACGCCCTGATGGACGCCGCCCAAAACCGGGGCGATACCCAAGTCATCTTGCACGCGCAGTGCAGCGCTGAAGGCTTTTACAAGCGCTCAGGCTTCGAGCCCCACGGGGCGATTTTTGAAGAAGCAGGCATTGCGCACATTGAGATGGTGCGCCCTTTGTAGGAGCGGCGCCCCCGCCGCGATGGGGCACCTGCGGACCACAGACATTCGCCCCGGGGGCGGGGCTCCCACAAAAAGCAATGGCATTTGTGTAGGAGCGGCGCCCCCGCCGCGATAGGGCACCTGCAGACCACAGACATTCGCCCCGGGGGCGGGGCTCCCACAGCTCAAATGTCTTCGAGCAAAGCGTAGGGCAGGGGCAGCAGCTCCAGCGCCGCGCCATCGGCATTGCCCGCCCGCCAGCCAGTCTGCTGGCTCTCGAGCGTGCCGCTGACCAGCGCATCAAAGCCCTGACCATCTGGCCGTGCAGCGCTCAGCACCACCGTGGCGCAAGGCTGCTCGGGCTCGGTGGGCGTGAAAACGTCTTGCCCAGCCGCCAGCGCCACCGGACTGTGCACGAGCGCTGTGCGGCGCTTGAGGGTGCCACGGAACTGGCTGCGGGCCACGACTTCCTGGCCGGGGTAGCAGCCTTTTTTGAAGTTGACGCCGCCCACCGATTCGTAATTGAGCATCTGCGGCACGAAGGCCTCGAACACGGGCTGGCTGACCAGCGCCACGCCGCTCACGACTTCGGACCAGCCCCAAACTTCGGGCGCAACTTCGGGGCCCGCTGGCAGGGCCGACCCGACTGGGGCCAGCCACAGGGCGCGGGGCACCTGCACAACACCGACCACTGCCGGGTACAGCGCCACAGCGTGCGATTCATCCAACGACACGGTGTGCCAGGGGGCAGCATCGGTTAGCATGGCCCTGGCGCTGTCACCCAGAAGGCCGCGCAGCTGCCACTGTTCGCTGGCGTCGCTCAGCTTGACCTTGGCGCGCAGCACGAACATGGACAGGCGCTTGAGCGTCTGGGCCAGCAAGTCTTGGCTCAAGACCAGCAGCACGGTGTCGGGTGCGGTCTTGGTGAGCACAAAGCTGGCCTGCATGCGCCCTTTGGCATTGCAGAACGCCGCCAGGCGCGACTGGCCTACGGGCAGCAAAACCACATCGTTGCTCAACTGGTTGTGCAAAAAGTTGGCCGCGTCCTCGCCCTGGGCCTGGATCACGCCCAGCTGGGGCAGGGTGCTGGTGCCGTTCAATACGGCAGTCAAATCAGGGCTTGGGAGGGCAGGGCTGTTCATGTCGCGGCTCATTTTTCAGGCAAGGGTCTGGCAAGGCGTGAATTATCATCCCCCCACGTATTCAACACCCTATCAAAGGACATGGCCGTGCTCAAAGGCTTGATGAAATGGCTGACAAGCCTGCTGGTCGTGGCACTCGCCTTGGGGGCGGGGGCGTTTTGGTGGGTGCAGCAGCCCCTGGACATTTCGCCCGGCACACCAGCCAGCACGCTGGACCTGTCCATCGAGCCGGGTACCTCACCCAAAGCCATTGCCCAGGCCGTGGCAGACGCCGGAGCGAACACCTCGCCCGTGCTGCTGTACGCCTGGTTTCGCTTGTCGGGCCAGTCGCGCCTGATGCGGGCGGGCAGTTACGAAATCGCCCCCGGTACCACGCCCGTGCGCCTTTTGAACATGCTGGTGCGAGGCGAGGAAAGCCTGCGCGCCGTGACGATTGTGGAAGGCTGGAACTGGCGGCAAGTGCGCCAGGCGCTGGCCAAGGCTGAGAACCTGAAGCCCGACAGCCGTGCGCTGACCGATGCCGAAGTGATGGCCCAGCTGGGCCGCCCGGGTGTGGCCCCCGAGGGGCGTTTTTACCCAGACACCTATGCTTATGCCAAGGGCGCCAGCGACCTGGCTGTTCTGAAGCGGGCAGCCAAAGCCATGGACAAGCACCTGCAGCAAGCCTGGGAAAGCCGTCAGCCGGGCGTGTCGGTGCAGTCGCCCGAAGAGGCCCTGATCTTGGCCAGCATCGTCGAAAAAGAAACCGGCAAAGGCTCGGACCGGCCCATGATTTCGGGGGTGTTCAACAACCGGCTGCGCATCGGCATGCGGCTGCAAACCGACCCCACGGTGATCTATGGGCTGGGCGACAGCTTTGACGGCAACCTGCGCCGCGTGCACCTGACGAGCGACACGCCCTGGAACACCTACACCCGCGCGGGCCTGCCGCCCACGCCCATCGCCATGCCGGGCAAGGCCGCTTTGCTGGCTGCCGTGCAGCCCGCCAAAACGCAGGCGTTGTACTTTGTGGCCAAGGGCGACGGCAGCAGCCACTTCAGCGCCAGCCTGGAGGAGCACAACCGGGCCGTGAACCGTTACCAGCGCGGCCAAAGCGGCAGCCACTGAGCAGCGCCGACTGAGCCTGCGACAATCGGGTTTTCTCCACACACATTCATGACACGCGGTTTGTTCATCAGCTTTGAAGGCATTGACGGTGCGGGCAAGTCCACGCACATCGAGCGCGTGGCCGCGCTGTTTCGCGAGGCGGGCAGGGCGGTGGTGCTGACCCGTGAGCCAGGTGGCACGCCGCTGTCGGAAAAGCTGCGCGAACTGGTGCTGCACGAGCCCATGGACGCGCTGACCGAGGCGCTGTTGATGTTTGCCGCCCGCCGTGAGCACCTGGTGCAGGTGATCGAGCCTGCGCTGGCGCGGGGCGATGTGGTGCTGTGTGACCGCTTCACCGACGCGACCTTCGCCTACCAGGGCGGTGGCCGGGGCTTTGACTGGCAGGTGTTGGGCCAGCTGGAGGCGATGGTGCAGACCACCTCCCAAGGCGCTTTGCGCCAGCCCGACCTGACCGTCTGGTTTGACCTGGACCCACTGATCGCCGCCGAACGCTTGGCCTCGGCCCGTGTGCCCGACAAGTTCGAGTCGCAACCGGCCGACTTTTTTGCCGCAGTGCGGGCCGGCTATGCGAAGCGCCAGAGCGAGATGCCTGAGCGCTTTGCCCGCATCGATGCCGCCCAGACCCGCGAGGCCGTGGGCGAAGCGGTGGCCCAGGTGGTGACGCCATGGCTGTCGAGGATCGGTTCATGAACGCGGTTTTGAATGCGCCCTGGATTGCCCGGCAAGCCACCGACCTGCTGGCCCAGCGAGGTCACGCCTGGCTGCTGCAAGGCCCGTCGGGTCTGGGGCAATACGAATTGGCGCTGGCAATGGTCAGCGCTTGGCTGTGCGAGCAGCCCAGCGCCCACGGCGCGTGCGGCACCTGCCCCAGCTGCCACGCCATTGCAGTGCGCACCCATGCCGACTTGGCCGTGCTGATGCCCGAAACCCAGATGATGGAGCTGGGCTGGCCGTTGTCTGAAAAAGCGCAAGCCGAGATCGACGACAAGAAACGCAAGCCCAGCAAAGAAATCCGCGTCGAGGCCATGCGCGATCTGGTCGAGTTTGCCCAGCGCACCGATGCCCGGGGTCGCGGCAAGGCCGTGCTGGTGTTCCCGGCCGAGCGCATGAACGCGATCACGGCCAACGCCTTGCTCAAGACACTGGAGGAGCCGCCGGGCGATGTGCGCTTTGTGCTGGCCACCGAGGCCGCGCACCAGTTGCTGCCCACCATCCGCAGCCGCTGCCTGTCGCACACCATGACATGGCCCGATGCCGCCGAGTCTTTGACCTGGCTGGACGGGCAGGGCGTGCCTGGCCAAGCCGCCGAGGCGCTGCTGCGCAGTGCAGGTGGGCGCCCCAACGATGTGCTGCGCCAATCTGCGCTCGGCCTGTCGCCCGCTTGGTGGGCGGCTTTACCCAAGGCCATGCAGCAGGGGCTGGCGAGCCATTTGTCCGATCTGTCGCCCGCGCAGGCCATCGACGCGCTGCAAAAGCTTTGCCACGACCTGGTGCTGCGGCAAAGTGGGGCCGCACCCCGTTTCTTTGCCCCCGATCAGTTGCCCGCCTGCCAGGCCTCGGTCAAGACGCTGACCGACTGGTTCAAGCGCCTGATGCAGTCGGCCCGCACAGCCGAGCACCCTTTCAATGCCGGCCTGATGCTCGAAGCACTGGCCAACGACGCCCGCCAGACCTTGTTGGCCCGGGCCTGATTTTGTGACGCCTTCATGTTCATCGATTCCCACTGCCATTTGAATTTTCCCGAGCTGCGCAGCCAGCTGGACGACATCCTGGCCGCCATGCAGGCGGCGCAGGTCCACCAGGCCATGTGCATCTGCACCACGATGGAGGAGTTCGACAGCGTGCAAGGGCTGGCCGCCGCCCACCCGCACCTGTGGGCCACGGTGGGCGTGCACCCTGACAACGAAGGCGTGCACGAGCCCACCTTGCAGGAATTGATTGACGGCGCGGCCCGGCCCAAGGTGGTGGCCATTGGCGAGACCGGGCTGGATTACTACCAAATGGACGAGCGCAAGGGTGGCCGCACCGTGGCCGACCTGGAATGGCAGCGCGAGCGCTTTCGCACCCACATCCGGGCGGCGCGGCACACGGGCTTGCCCATGGTCATCCACACCCGTCAGGCCTCGGACGACACCATCGCCATCCTCAAGGAGGAGGGCGAAGACGGCTCGGCCAGCTCGGCACGCGGGGTTTTTCACTGCTTCACCGAGAGCCAGCAGGTCGCCCGCGCTGCGCTGGACCTGGGTTTTTACATCTCGTTCTCGGGTATCTTGACCTTCAAGTCGGCGGCCGACCTGCGCGAGGTCGCTGCATTTGTGCCCGATGACCGCCTGCTGATCGAGACCGACAGCCCCTATCTGGCCCCGGTGCCGTACCGTGGCAAGACCAACAACCCGTCTTATGTGCCCTATGTGGCCAAACTGCTGGGGGAGCTGCGTGGCACCTCCACTGAGGCGATCGGCGCCCTCACGGCGGCCAATTTCCACCGCCTTTTTGCCCAAACCAGTTCTTAAGTCTTCAAGTAAAACATTAAATGTGGAACTTTAAAAAAGTTAAAAAGCCCGTTGTTTTGATTGGGTTTTTATTGATTTCCCCCTTGTCTTTTGCTGGGGCGTACGACGACTTTTTTCGAGCCATCATGGGCGACGATGCACGCAGTGTTCAGACACTCTTGCAACGCGGTTTTGATGCCAACACGGTCAATCCGGATGGCCTTCCAGCCTTGATGTTGGCTTTGCGCGTGCCTGCACCCAAGGTGGCGGATGTGCTGATCCGCTGGCCACAGACCCAAGTCGAAGTGCGCAATGCCCAGGACGAAAGCCCTTTGATGTTGGCAGCCTTGCGCGGACAACTGGATTGGGTCAAAAAGTTGGTTGATCGCGATGCGGACGTGAACAAGACCGGCTGGACGCCACTGCATTACGCCGCCACGGGCGGCCATGTGCCCGTGATCGAGTATTTGCTGGAGCACAGCGCCTACATCGATGCCGAGTCGCCCAACGGCACCACGCCCTTGATGATGGCGGCCATGTACGGCAGCCCCGAAGCCGTCAAACACCTGATCCAGGCGGGTGCCGATCTGCAGATCAAGAATGGCGGCAACATGACGGCATTGGACTTTGCCCAACGCGGCAGCCGTCCCAACAACATTGAACTCATGCAGGAAGGCTTGCGCCGCGAGGCCGATCGCGACGCACGCAAGAAAGCAGCTGCAGCAGCGTCGTCACAGACATCACCCGCACAAGCTGCACCGAGTTCAGGTCGTTGATCGCTGCGTTTCGTGCAGCAGTGGGCGCATTGATTGCACATGGACGGCGCTCTGATGCAAAGGGGCGTACAAACGCCCTGTTTACATGTCTTATTAACTTCATACGATGTATATTATGTAAAGTCGCATTCACCGCCGCCGCAAGGCGTGTTCACCGCCGGTGTGCTACTTTATGGGGCCTTTTCATGGATGTTCAAAATGAAAAAGCTCTACAGCCTTGCGCCTAATCAGCTTCCCCCCTTGAACCTGCTGATCAATGACCTGACATGCCGCACGCCCGAAGCCATCGGCCAGCACCTGGGTGTCTCAGCCCTCACGGTGCGCCGATGGATCAAGGCCGATCAGGCCCCGCGCGCGGCGCAGCTTGCTCTGTTTTGGGAAACTCGCTGGGGGATTTCTGCTCTGGACGCTCAGGCCGTCAACCTGGTGCGCATGCATGTAGGCCTGAACAACTCGCTCAGGCGAGAAAACGCCACACTGCAACGGCGCATTGAGTACCTTGAATCTGTGGGCCAGTTCGGCGCCGCCAACTCGCCCACGTTTACCGAAGCGCACCAGCTGCGCTTGCAGCTGGTCTAGGCCTTACCACCAGCGCACGGCCTTGATCAGCTCGGGCGCGAGGTACAGCGCCGCCAGTGCATTGCACGAATAAAGGATGGCATAAAAGCGTTCACGTTGGAGCATCTTGATTGCCCTCAGAAATTCGGTTTACTTTTTCACATTCGCGGCCTAGTCTTGTTAGGTTGCCGATAGAAGCCCCGCACGGTTGCCGCCTTGCGGGGTTTCGCTTTTTTGTCAGCGCTTTTTCTTGAAGCGCCCGTTTCGCCCACGCGCCGGGGTCTGTGCAATCTTTCGGCACTTGGTGCACGGCGCTTCGCCGCCTGACTTCACGCCTTTGCGCTTGGTGCGTTTTACTTTGGTTGCCATGTCACAGCCTGGGGGTGTCGTTGGGGCTGTCGCCCCATTGGTTTTTGATCCATGTTCGCAGGCCCGGCACATAGCCGATCACCATGGCCGCGAGCAATGCCCCACCGATCACGATCAGGCCTTCACGCACCACGTCCGTGGGAGCTGGAATCATTTTTTTGGCGTTCACGCTTTGCCCCCAAAAACCGCTTCTCGCAGGTCGTCAATGTCTCGGCGCATCCATGCCAGCTTGGTGGTGATGACGCCCCATGTCACAGCGGCATTAACTGCCGCCGTCATGAGGGCAATTTGCACGGCCTCAGTCATGTTTGCCCTCGGGCAAGAGCACGCCCAGCAAGGCCAGCACGCCGCCCGCGATGGCGTGTACTGCATCGACGCTGCCCGGTGGCAGGCCAAACAGGGCACCAATGACGCCGAGTGCCGTCCATGTGCTGGGTTCTTTGAGTCGGTTGATCACGTATTTCATGAGGGGTCTCCTTTTGGTTAAAAAATCAGCCCACCGCGGTGACTGTGCCGGGCTTGAAGCCTTCGACTTTTTCCATGGCGTCCATGATGGCTTGACGCTCACTGGCGCTGTAATCGCCCATGGTTTTGTCTACGCCGCCCACGCTGGCGAGGACGGTGTTTTGATACCAGCCCGTGTTGTTTTCGCTGGGGGGTGCATAGCGGTTGATGGCCGCACTCAGACTCAGGCCCGCATAGTTGCGGCCCTCAAAGATCAGCGCTTCTTTGGCGCGCCGACCGGCGTCATACGTTGGGAACACGGCAAAGCGGCCATCACCGCCCACTGCGCCCATGCTGATGGCGTAGCCACCGTATTCGATGTTGCCTGGGTTGTTGTTGCGCCAGTTGCGCGAGCCTTTGAGCCGCACTGTGGTGCCGTCCGGGCGTGTGACCACGATGTAGCCGGGGCCTGCCTCGACCACGCTGGCGATGTCGTTTCCGCTCACAAAGTTGCTGATCCTGTTCATGGTGTCTTCCAAAAATCCTGTTTCCTGCACGGGTTCGTTGCCCATGGCGTCTGTCGATCCCCAATCACTCAGGCCATCGACGGCATACGTGTCTTGAGGCGCGTCCATGCTGGCACTTGACCTGCTGCGCCACACTGCATAGCCTGCCAGCGCCACCACGCTGAGGCCCAGCGCGATGACTGGTGCCTTCATCCTGATAGCCCACCAAAGCCTGAAAAGTCCATGCCCATGTCATTGACCAATGGGCTGTTGTATTTGCCGCCCGTGTCGTGACTGCCCGGCGCTTCTTTGTACATGTCCTGCCAGTCAGCGCCCGTTTCCTTGGCCGAGGTGACCACGGCATCGACCGCTTTACCTGGCATCGCCAACACGCCATTGAATGCGTCTTTTGCGCTGCTCACGATGGATCCGCCCAAGGTCTTAAAGGCGTAGTAAGCCACCCCGCCCGCGATGGCGTAGAGGGCCAGCTTGAAAATTTCCGCTTGCGTTTGTCCTGAGATTTTCATGAATGCCTCAAAGGAATGCGAGCCACGAAATGAACGTTTCAAGTGCCGAAGCGCCGCCCACGTCTGCTGCCACGGTGACCGCTGTATCTGCCAGCGCAGCATCGGCCACAAACGCGCCCGCGCCATCTGCTGCCAACGAGTCAGCGGCCAGCCATCCACCATCTGCCGACCAAGCGCCCAAAGTACTTGCATCGGTCACCGCCGCATCTGTCACCACGCTGCCGAGTGTCGTGTCTGCTGCCACATCTGTGACCGCCGCATCGGTGACGGTGCTGCCGAGTGTCGTGTCCGCTGCCACGCTGGTGACCGCTGCATCGGTGACCGTGCTGGTTACCGCCGCATCTGTGACTGCTGCATCTGTTACCGCCGCATCTGTGACGGTGCTGTTTACCGCTGCATCCGTGACCGTTCCGTCCACCAAAGGCGTGTTGACGGTCAGGTCTGGTGGCAATCCTTCTAACGTGGCGTCATTGATCGTTGCTGACCCCGAGTTGATCCCCGCATCGGGCTGCATGCTCGGATCCCACTCGTTGTATGTTTTGAGGTCTGCTGGCGTTGGATCGACCGTTTTGCCCTGGAATGCGTCTGCAATGAACTTGGGCATGCTGAGCTTTGAGGCCATCGACCCCAGCGACAACAGGCCCATGAGGCCCGAGGCCCTAGCCGTTACGCTTGAATAAGGATTTGTCCGATAAGGACTCACGCCCGCCGGTGTCAAAAACCCCGTGCCGTTGCCCGACCCACCGGGTTGACCTGGATCAACCACGCGCCCGCCATAGCCCGGCACGATGCCGCCGCCCAACTGGATCAGCCGACCACCGCCACCCAAACCGCCACCCGCCCCGCCCGGCACCAGAGACCCGAAGCCCAGCGTTTGCCGTGGCTGAGCCATGGTGCGTGCGTTGGCCTTGGCGGGCATGAGCGCCAAAGCGCCCAGCCCCACCAGAACGCCAATGGTCAGGTTTTTATCCATAGAACGCATACATGGAAGGGTCATCCGCTGCCATGTTCACTGCGGGGCTTGCTGCCCACATGTCCTGCGTCATCACATCGTCTTGACCCCAAGTGTCGATGCGCGGCGCTGCAATCGGATCAGCCGACCCGGCCACAGTCACCACTTGCCCAGCACTGCGAGGGGTTGCCCCCACCGATGGACTGCCGCCCATCCATTTGCCCAGCACGCTGCCCACAGCGCCCCACGCATTTGACTGCGATTGCCGCACCACCTGCGCCTGCTGCTGGATTGATCCAGCCACCATGGGCGATGTGGCATAGGCCCCGATCACTGGCGTGTAACCTGGCCCCTGCATGACCTGTTGGCCGTACTGCTGAGGCATGGGCATGGGCATCGCACGACGACCAAACAGCATGTAAACGAGAACGCCTACCG
>CANBTZ010000066.1 GCA_947372495.1 Comamonadaceae bacterium
GTCCGACCGCCAGACGCCGTCTTCAAACATGAAATACGAAAATTCAGGTGCTTGTCGTCATCGCCGACGATCACTTCGTTTGGTGACACTGTCTGCACAGTGAACGCGCCCACTCTCACACCAAGCCGAAGTACGGGGACCACATTGGAACTGTGTTTCGTCGTATCAAACGGATGCGTCAAGCCGAGCAAGACCGCGATATGGCCACGCAGACACATCAGCCAGCGCACCCAAACGGGCTCCACACCGAATACAGCCCAATAAGCAGCAGACGCATCCAATTGAAGGTTGCTGAGCTGAACCTCATAGGCATCGGCAAAATCCATCCGCTTGAGTGAAGTCGAAATATTGCTGCACGCAGGGACAGCAACAAGCCTTACCCCAGCATCACGGTTGAACATCTTAATCACCCCCACTCCCGCCCCAACCTGGGCGCTGACACCCCTTTGTGCAGGCGGATCACCGGCACCGCCATGGTGATGACACGGGGCTTTTCGTCTTTGAGCAAGACCACGTTCAGGAACAAGGTGCCGAGCCCTTTCTCGTTCTTGAACAGGCCCCAGCGCCGCTTAGGCGCGATGGCGGCCAGCAGGGTCTGTTCGTCCCATTCATCGGTCAGCGGCAGATAGCTGTAGGCCTGCTCGCGGTGGCGCAGCATCACATGGGTGTAGCTGTAGCCGGGGATGGGTTGCCCGTCGGTGCCGATGGGGCGAAACTTGATTTCATAGTCACCCGTGGCGGTGTTGCCGTGGGCATAACGGCCCGCGTGGATGCCTTTGGCGAACTTGAAGTTGGGGCGGCCAATCACCAATGGCGCGTCCATCAGGTTGCGCAGTTCGATGTTGAGCACATTGGGATAATTCTTGTGCCCGGTGCCCAGCGAGTAGGTCAGGTGCACTGAAAACTCGGGAATCTTCTTTTTTTGCCCCCGGAACACCACCGCCGAGATCAGCAAGCCCGAACCTGCCGTGATGAAGTCCCACAACCCCTGGTCTTTGGCCCATTTGATCCATGTCAGCGGGGCCTGGACAACCGCCCAGAGGTCTTGCCATTCGATCACTCGTCACCTTCCTTTGGTTTTCACCTGTGCTGCACGACCCATAAAGTATACAAAGTGGTTCAGATGGAAATTGCACCAAGGGCCCCCGGGCGGCCGTCACCTAGGGGGCATGTGCCAGAGCGCTCAGCTCTTAGGATGCACCTCAGACATTCACCCACACAGGAGGCCACATGGCGATTTATGAATTGAGGACTTACAACGTGACGGTCGGCAAAATGGCCGAGGTTGTCTCGCTCTACAAGAACGAAGGCTGGCCCGCCTTGGCCAAGCACCCGCAAAAGCTGGTCGGCTATTTCACGGGCGACATCGGCGCTTTGAACCAATTGATCCACGTCTGGAAGTTCGACGACGATGCGGACCGCCGGGCATTTTGGGCCAGCGTTTTTTCGGACCCCGATTTCATGGCCTTCGCAGGCAAGTTGCGCCCGCTGCTGCAATCGCAAGAAAACAAGCTGATGCTGTCTGCCCCTTGGGGTCCAACGCCTTAAAAGCCTCGATAATCGAGGATTCTCAACACCCCATTTGCGCTTGGCTGCGCAAGCAACTGAAGGAATCACCATGGGCGCGCAGTGGAAAGCAAAAGGCAAAGCACAGGCAGCAGATGCCAGGGGCAAACTCTTTGGTCGCTTGGCCAAGGACATCATGATCGCTGCCCGCAACGGCGCTGACCCTGCGGCCAATTCACGCTTGCGCCTGGTGGTGGAACAGGCCCGCAAGGTGTCCATGCCCAAAGAAACGCTGGAGCGCGCCATCAAAAAAGGCGCGGGCCTGCTGGGCGACACCGTGAGCTTTGAGCGCGTGATTTACGAAGGCTTTGCACCCCACCAAGTGGCGGTGATGATCGAAGTGCTGACCGACAACGTGAACCGCACGGCGTCCGAAATGCGCGTGCTGTTCCGCAAGGGCCAGCAAGGCACATCGGGCTCGGTGTCTTGGGACTTTGACCATGTGGGCATGATCGAGGCAGAACCTGCGCAAGCCGGTGCCGACCCCGAATTGGCCGCCATCGAAGCGGGCGCGCAAGACTTTGAGCCTGCGGACGAAGACGGCGTGACGGTGTTCATCACCGAACCCACTGACCTGGATCTGGTCAGCCGCGCCCTGCCTGCACATGGCTTCAATGTGGTGGCTGCCAAGCTGGGCTACAAGCCCAAAAACCCGATTGATCCGGCCAACCTGAGCGCCGAACAACTCGAAGAGGTCGAAGCCTTTTTGGGTGCCATCGACAACAACGACGACGTTCAAAACGTCTTTGTGGGTCTCGCAGGCTAAACCCTCGATCACGCTGGCGCCCACCCTAGGCGCCAGACTGTTTTCAGTCGACCTTGGCGCCGCCCTTGAACCAGCGGCCCACCAGCTCGCGCTCAGCGTCGGTGATGCCCGTGGCATTGTTCATGGGCATTTGGCGGCTCACCACCACTTGCTGGTAAATGCCCTGCGCGTGGGTTTGGATGCCTTGGGCACTGTCTAGGCGGACGTTCTTCATCTGTACCGTGGCACCGTGGCACAAATAGCAGCGCTGCTCGATCACCGACTTGACTTCGGCAAAGGCCACAGGGGCCTGCTCAGCTGACACCGCGCTGGTCGCTGCAGTGGGCCTCAGGGCCAGGATCACGCCCAGAATCAGCACCACACCCACCACAGCAAAGGGCAAGGGATTTTTGGCGCGGCCCAGGTGGTAGCCGTGGCGCTGCACAAAGAACTGGCGAATCAAGGCCCCGGCAAACATCATCACGAACAGCAGCACCCAGCGCTGCTCGTGCGTGTACAAAAAGCTGTAGTGGTTGGACAGCATCGCAAAAATCACAGGCAGTGTGAAATACGTGTTGTGCACACTGCGTTGCTTGCCGCGCTTGCCGTGAATCGCCAGTGCATTGGCGTCATAAGCTTCACCGCTGGTCATGGCGGCGACGACTTTGCGTTGGCCAGGAATGATCCAGAAAAACACATTGGCGCTCATGCTGGTGGCGATCATGGCGCCCACCAACAAAAAGGCGGCACGTCCGGCAAACAGCTGATTGGCCAACCACGATGCGAAGGCAATCACCACAATCATCAAGCCCGCGACGATCAACTCGCCGTTTTTGCGAAAGCCAAACAGGCGACAAATGATGTCGTAAACAAACCAGAACACCACCAAAAAGGCCAGCGCAGCAGAACCGGCCACCACAGGGGTCCAGTCCATCAGAGATTTGTCGATCAAGAAGGTGCCCGCGTTGTAAAGGTACAGCACCGTGAAAAGTGCAAAGCCACTCAGCCAGGTGGAATAGCTTTCCCAATAAAACCAATGCAATTTGGTATGGATGATTTTGGGCGCCACCATGTATTTCTGGGGGTTGTAGAAACCACCGCCGTGCACCGCCCACATTGCGCCGCCCACACCTTTTTCCAGCAGGTCCGGGGAATTGGGTTTTTGCAGGTTGTTGTCCAGAAAGACAAAGTAAAACGACGAGCCGATCCAGGCAATGGCCGTGATCACATGAACCCACCTGAGCAGCAGGTTGGCCCAATCCAGCAAATAAGCTTCCATCAGGATTCTCCAACCTGCTCACCACCGCGGGCACTGTGAGCAGACATTCTGTCGCGAAGATTCAGGGGTTGACCCCTTGTTGGTGCGCCGCTGCGACTGGTGCACTCAAGTGTATACAGTTTTGACATCGCCATCCAGACCTGTGCTTCAGGGTATACCAGCAGCCTTGTGGCGGCGCTGGTGCTTCAGTCGCTGAGTTGCAAGAGTTGTGCCGCCACCGCCACCGCAATGACCTCCGGCTCTTTGCCTTCGATGCCGGGCACGCCAATGGGGCAGGTGATGTGTGCGATCTCGGCTTGCGTAAAACCACGCGCTTCGAGCCGGTGCCGAAAGGTGGCCCATTTGGTTTTGCTGCCAATCAGCCCAACAAAAGGCAAGTCTGCCTGCTCGCGCTGGCGCTTGAGGCAAGCGATCACCACATCGAGGTCTTCGGCGTGGCTGAAGCTCATGATGAGCACGCGGCTGCCAGGCTGAAGATCTTTCACCGCCAACTGCACAGGACTGGAGTGTTCGCACACCACCTGCGGGGGCACATCGGGTGGGAAAATTTCATCGCGGCTGTCGATCCAGCGCACGAAAAACGGCAACGGTGCGAGCACATTCACCAGGGCTTTGCCCACATGGCCGCCACCAAACAACGCCAAAGGCGTGCGTGCAGACACCCACTGAGCGCGCAAAGCGGACGCATCGGCGGCGCTCACCTCACGAAACTGCAACGCCACCGAGCCACCACAGCATTGCCCCAGGCTGGGGCCCAGCACATGTTGCAGAGCCAGCTCCTGGGTTTGCCCCGCCAACAGCTGGCGCGCATGGGCCATGGCCTGGAACTCCAGATGCCCGCCGCCAATCGTGCCGTGCTCGCCATCGGCAAACACCAGCATGGCCGTGCCTGCCTCTCGAGGCACGGAGCCGCGAACGGCGCCCACCGTGATGCACACGGCAGGGCTGTGGTCCAGTCTTCGCAGGGCTTGCTCAATCCAATTCACGCTTGCATTCCATTTTCATGTGGGACCTCTGATGGGGTGCGCGGGCAATGCCACAATCGCTCGCAATGCCAGAGTATGCCAAGGAGCAGACACCATGAACCCCAACCGCGACTACCATTGGCGCAGCCCTGCGCGCCGTCTGACACCCCGCTTGCTGGGCATGGGCGCGCTGATCGGCATTTTGTTGTGCGGGTGCACCGCGCCGCCGCCCCGGCCAACGGCAACGCAAAAGGCCACCCACACATCGCTCGCGCCCAGCGCCAAAGACTACCGTCTGGATGCCGCCAACCATGTGTATGCGCAGCAAGCCGAGCGCGTGTTCAAAGGCCGCTTGCCGCCCATGTTGTACGCCATCGGCGTGCTCCATGTGGAGATCGACCGCCAGGGCAACATCCAGTCGCTCGAATGGCCCCGGGCCCCGCGCCACGCCCCGGAGGTCATGCGCGAGATCGAGCGCATGGTTCACGCTGCAGCCCCCTTCCCTGCGCCCACGCGACTGGGCAAAGTCACCTACACCGACGTGTGGCTCTGGGACAAAAGCGGGCGCTTTCAACTCGACACCTTGACCGAGGGCCAGGACTGAGAGCGTTCACACTCACTCAGCCTGGGGATCGGTTTTTGTTTTTGGGGCTGGTGTTTTTTTAGCCACTGTATTTTTCGTGGCTATTTTTTGAGCGGCTGTTTTTTTGACCGCATTCGGCTTCGGGTTGGCCACAGTTTTGGGGGGAGCGGCCACTTTCTTGGCCACCACCGCACGCTTGGCTGGCGCTGCGCTCTGGGTGAGCAAGGCTTTCTTGGCAGGCGCGGCGCGCTTGGGGGACGCAGCTTTCTTGACAGCGGTGGACTGGGCAACGGGCGCGGCCGCTTTTGAGGGAGTGGCCTTCGTCACCGCTGGTTTAGCAGTCTCCGCTTTGGTGCTGGCTGTTTTGCCCTGGATCTGCCACCAAATGTCCAATTCCTCTGCACTCAAACGACGCTGCTGCGCTGCTGCTTTCTCAAAACGGGCGGCATGGGTCATGATGCCCAGCTGCCTTATCTGGGCGATCAGCACCTTGTAGTGCTCCACCGCGTGCGCCGAAGTCTGAGCGATCTTGTGGAGTGGTAAAACAGAAACATCCTCTTTGAGCTCACGCTCCTTGCGGGCTTTGACGATCAAACGATCAACCTCTTCCTCACTCAAGTGCAAGCGCTTGGCTTCGCGTTTGATTTGGTCGCGCTCATGCTCGTCCAACACACCATCGGCCAACATTTCGTACAACTCGTTCTTGAGTGTTTCGCGCTCAATGCGCAACTGGTCACTGAAGGCCGAGGACAGCAAGGCGGCGGGGATCGCAAAAATACCGATCCCCAACAAGGCCAGAATGATCGTCATCAAGCGGCCCATGGGTGTGACCGGTGAAATATCGCCATAACCTACTGAGGCCAAGGTGATGACCGCCCAATAAATCGACTGCGGAATGTTCTCGAACTTGTCAGGCTGGGCTTCGTGCTCGAACAAATACCCCAGGCTGGCGGTCATGATCACCAGCAGAAGCATGACAAAAGCCGATGCGGCCAACACAGGCCACTCGCGAGCGATGACCTTGGTCAGTGTGGCGGTAGCACCCGTGTAACGCGTGAGCTTGAGCAATCGCAGCAAGCGAAACACCCTCAGGAAACGCAGGTCAAACAAGTGGTGCAGGAAGGCTTCCAAAAAGAAGGGCAGCACGGCCAACAAGTCAATGATGGCGGTGGCGCTCTTGGCGTGCCGAATGCGCCCCCATACGGAATTGGCAAAGCCAGGGTTTTCAACACAGCAGTACAAACGCAGGCAGTACTCCACAGTGAAAATGCCCACGGCCACCGCATCCAGGATGATGAATTCCATGTTGAAGATGTAATGGAAGCTCTGCACCGATTCGAGCACCACGGCAATCACCGACACGATCACCCACACCACGATGAAGGTGTCGAATATGTGGTGCAAGGTGCCCCCAAATTCACTGGGGTAGACCACCGCGTGCACCTTTTGACGGAAAGTGCGGCCCTTGTTGGCCTCCACAAACTCATGCCATGCGGGGATCAACACCCGGAAAAGTTTGAGGATCCGAAGCAGACGCAAAAACCGTAGGACGCGCAAATCCACTGGGACAAAAGCCTGCAAATAAAAAGGCGCCACAGCCAAAAGGTCGATCAAGGCAAACGGGCTTTTGACATAACTCCAATGTTTATGACGGGTGTGTCCGAACTCGTGGTCTTCTGGCGCCAAATAAAGGCGCAGCAAGTATTCAACTGTGAAAACCCCTACCGAGAACACATCAAAAGCATGGAACCAAGTCTTGTAGGGCAAATAGACCGTAGGCACATGCTCGAGCAGCAAGGCAAGCAGGTTGCCCACAATCAGCAAGCCGACCCATTGGTCAATCCCCTTGTGGTAATTGCCCTGCACATGCGGGTCCAGCAACCAGGTGTACAGCCACTTTCGCATGGGCAAGTCGGATGAGATCGGATCTTTGGGTTCACTCAGACTGAAGTGGATTTCGCTGGAGGTTTTCATGTCATCCACCTTCAGAACTCAAACTCGCCGATGCGGATCGGATCGCCACCCTTGTCGCACAAGGTCATCCGCAGCAGGATTTTTTGATCCAGCGCATCGCCGTCGATCAACAAAGAAGCCACCACAGGCACGGTAGAGCCCGGTGGTGTGGGCGTGAGTTTTTCAAAAACCAATTGGCCCGCCACCGAGAGGTCTGTCTTATCGCATTTGGGCACCAGCTGGACCTGCGCGCCTGAAAAGGGGTTGATCTGCGAAGCCCAAGGCCCATCGGTCTGGGTCAGGGCCTTGAAACAAGCCCCCCACGTGTTGGCCATTGCGGCATTTCCCGTAGTGGCGCTCGAAGTGGCGTCGGAAGCGGCGGCCAAAGGGGCGGCTACGCTGGTGATCTGCCCTGCACACGCGGCAGGCTGGAAGTTGGCCTGGAATCTTTTGCGCGAAGCATCCCCCAGCCACTGCATCCAGGCTTCCCCGTAGCGCTTGCTGGTTTCAATTTTCAAGCCTTCGTGAAAAGACAAATACCCCACCCAAGAGACAAATGCGATGACGCCAAGCAGCGTCAACCCAAAGAGTTGGTCCATTAAATTGGGCTTGCCAGAAGTGACTTTCACTTCTTTATTTTCATTTTTCACGTTTTTATTGAAATCTATACAAAGACAGAAGATCGCTGGGTTTTCATACCTTGTCAACCGTTCTGCCTTCATGGGCTGTGGTGCTGCCAGCACCCTCGGCAAAATTCCCGCTTTGGGTGCACTCATACACATCGGCAGCACGCCGCTTTTCTTGAATGCCCACACCTTGACTCAAGCCCCCGCAGGCATAAAAAAACCCCGCAAAGCGGGGTTTTTCATTCATCGGTCTTTGAAATCGATTCAGCCAATCAGGAACGGGCTGCGGTCTTTGCCGTCGATCCATTTAGGGGCTTTGCCTCGGCCTGTCCAGGTTTGGCCTGTCGCGGGGTCACGGTACTTGGGGGCCACTTTGCCTGAGGGCTTGCCGACTTTGGCGCCGCGTGAGGGGAAAATGTCTTGAGCGGTCAGGCCAAACTCGGCCACCAAGGCACGGGCTTGAGCCACGGCACCGGCAATTTCATTTTGGCGGGCTTGGGCGATGGCCTTTTCCAGGGCAACACGCTGCTCCAACAATTCTTTATATGACTGGCTCATTGATTAACTCCATTAAAAAATAATGGATCGAATATACCAGAATACCCGGTAAATCAATTACCTCAATTCAATTATTCAATTGAGATCCGTCACCCATCATTCAATGGAATCAAGCGAATAAGCCAGAACCTTGTCGATGCGCCGACCATCCAGGTCCACGACTTCAAAACGCCAGCCTTCGATCTCAATCAATTCTCCGGTCTGCGGCAATTGCCCTAAAACAAACAGCAACAGGCCCGCCAGCGTGTTGTAGCGGCCCCGATCTTCCGACGGCAGCTCCTTGATCTCCAGCCGAGACTTGAGTTCGTTGATCGGCATCAAGCCATCCAGCAGCCATGAGCCGTCAAGCCGCTGCGTGGCCCAAGCCTCGGTCTGGGTCTCGGGCTTGAGCTCTCCGGTGATGGCTTCGAGCAAATCCAAAGGCGTGAGCAGGCCTTGGACCTCGCCGTATTCGTCCACCACAAACAGCATGCGGCTGGACTGGTCGCGCAGATGCTCCAGCAGCTCCATGCCGCTGAGCGTTTCAGGTACAAAGTGAGCAGGCTGCGCAAAGTGTTCGATGGGCCGCGCCTCGGCGGGCGGCAGGGCCAGCAGCTGGGAAACACTGATGACGCCCAGCACATGCTCCAAGCCATCGCGGCACACCGGGTACCAAGAATGGTGCCCTTCTTCGCGCATGGCGTTGATGCGGGCCATGGCCTCGGGCAATGCCAATGCCGCATCCAGCCACTGGATATCGCCTCTGGGCGTCATCATCGACGTCAGTGGCCGATCGTCCAGGTGAAACACGTTGCGCACCATCTGGTGCTCGTGCTCCTCGATCAGCCCGGCATGCACGCCTTCGGCCAAGCTGGCGGTGATTTCTTCTTCCGTCACTTCCTGGCTGCCCTTGCTGCTGATGCGCATGAGCTTGAGCACCCCTTGCGTCGACAGGGCCAACATTTTCACAAACGGCCCTGCGGCGCGGGCCAGCCATGCCATGGGGCGAGACACCCAAAGGGCCACGGGCTCGGGGTACAACTGCCCAATGCGCTTGGGCACCAATTCGCCAAAGATGATGGTGGCGAAAGTGATCACTGTGACCACCATGGCGGTGGCAGACAAGGCGGCTGCCGCATCGCTCAGGCCCTGGGCGGTCAGGTACTGCGCCACTCCGGCGCTGAAGGCGGCTTCTCCGACGATGCCGTTGAGCACCCCGATCGAGGTGATGCCCACTTGCACCGTGGACAAAAACTGCGTGGGCTGCTCCAAGAGTGAAATGGCGACTTTGGCACCTTTGTCACCCGCCTCATCAAGGGCGGCCAAGCGCGCCTTGCGGCTCGACGCCAAGGCCATTTCGGACATGGCGAACAAGCCGTTGAGCAAAATCAAAAAGGCAATCAGCAAAAAATCCATGCGCCCATTGTGCCAAGGAAGTGGGACGGCTTCGCAGGTGCGCTGGCAGCGCACGGAGCGCCTGTCGCCAATTTGGGACAATCCAGGCAAAGAGGTGTTTATGGCGGTGTATTTGATCGGCGACATTCAGGGCTGCGACACGGCACTGGAACGTTTGCTGCACAAGGTGGATTTTTCGCCGAGCCGGGATGAGCTGTTTGTGCTGGGAGACCTGGTCAACCGCGGCCCCGACTCTGCCGGGGTGCTGCGGCGACTGATGGCTTTGGGCCACTCGGCGCAATGCGTGCTGGGCAACCACGACTTGCATGCGCTGGCCGTGGCTACTGGTGCCCGCAAGAGCAGCCGGATGGACACTTTGAAAGACCTGCTGCGTGGCCCGGACAGCGACCCCTTGCTTGACTGGCTGCGCCACCAGCGCATGGCACTGCAGGCCCACGGCGTTCTCATGGTGCATGCGGGCGTGCTGCCCAGCTGGTCAGCAGCGCAAACCTTGCGCTTGGCCGCAGAGGTCGAGGCGGTCCTGCAGGGCCAGCACTGGCGGGCTTTTTTACAGCAGATGTATGGCAACCAGCCTGCATCCTGGGATGACGCGCTGCAGGGGATGGACCGCCTGCGGGTCATCGTCAACGCGCTCACTCGGCTGCGCTTTTGCACGCCCGAAGGGGTCATGGAGTTCGACACCAAGGACAACGCTCTGGCCGCGCCCACGGGCTGCGTGCCTTGGTTTGATGTGCCGCACCGTCAAACGGCCAGCGCGGTGATCGCCTTTGGGCACTGGTCAACTCTGGGCTGGCTGGGGCGCACCAACGTCTGGGCATTGGACTCTGGCTGCGTTTGGGGCGGCTGCTTGAGCGCTTTGGCGTTGGACCTGCAACAGCACAAACACACCTTGATCCAAGTCGATTGCGAAGCAGCGCAGACACCCGGATGAGCCACTGCACAACGCCCCCCGGTCAAACACAGGTATAAATCATGGCTGTGTCCAAACCATTGTCCTTTGATCCTCGCCAGGTGCCCGTGTCCCGTGTGGACAGCCATCTGCCCCGCGTGCCCCACGCCCACTTGCAGCCCGATGCCTTGCGCCAGCGCTTTGCCGAGCCGCCCGAATGGGCGCCGGAAATCGAGCGCGAGCCGCGCTTTGGTGAACGCGCACTCACCCAAGCGGCCGTCTTGATTCCGATTGTGCTTAGAGACGCGGCCAACGGAGGCCCCACGGTTTTGTTGACGCTGCGCAGCGCCCACCTGTCCACGCATTCGGGGCAAATTGCATTCCCGGGCGGCAAGGTGGATGCGCAAGACGCCAACGCGCAAGCGGCGGCTTTGCGCGAGGCCCACGAAGAAGTCGGCTTGCTGCCCCACCATGTGCAAGTGCTGGGCGAGTTGCCTGTGTACATGACGGGCACCTCCTATTTGGTCACACCCGTGGTGGGCTTGGTGACGCCCCATTTTGATCTGACGCCCAACCCCGGCGAAGTGGCCGATGTGTTTGAAGTGCCACTGGCCTTTTTGATGAACCCGGCACACCACCGCCGCCACACGGTGGACTGGCAAGGCGGCCAAAGAGAGTGGTTCTCCATGCCTTACACCGAGCACAAACCCCACGGCCTGGGGCAAAGCACGCCAGTGGAGCGTTACATCTGGGGTGCCACGGCAGGCATGTTGAGGAATTTTTACCGTTTCTTGCTGGCTGAAAACACAGCCTCGGAGGTGCAATGAGTTTTTTTGCAATTCTTTTGGCCTTGGTGCTTGAACAAGCCCACCCCATGACGGCAGAAAGTCGGATCTTCAAGATCGTCGCAGGCTGGGCCGACTGGGTGGCACGCACCTTGGATGCCGGCATCCGCCACCAAGCGTGGGTGGCTTGGGGCATCACCGTGCTGGCCCCCGCAGTGTTGGTCATGCTGGTGCATTGGCTGCTGCTTTTGAGCCTGGGCTGGCTCGCGGCGGTGCTGTGGAATGTGGCGCTTTTGTACGTCACGCTGGGCTTTCGCCAATTCAGCCACCATTTCACCGCCATCCGCGACGCCCTCGAAGACGGCGATGAAGCCAAGGCCCGCGAGTTGCTGGCCGCATGGCAGCAGGTCAAGGTGGGCGACATTCCCCGCAGCGAAATCGTGCGCCATGCCATCGAGTATTCTATGATCGCAGCGCACCGCCATGTGTTCGGGGTCTTCTTTTGGTACGCGGTGATGTCCATCATTGGCCTGGGGCCCGTGGGTGCGGTGGTTTACCGCATCACCGAGTACGCACAGGCCTGTTGGCAGCGCCCTCAGGCCGACGGCTCTCGGGTGAGCGCCGTGCTGTGCGAAGTGTCAGAACGCGCCTGGCGTGCCATCGACTGGTTGCCCTCGCGCGCCACCGCGTTGGGCTTTGCCATCGTTGGCAGCTTTGAAGACGCCATGGACGGTTGGCGCAACCACGCACAAAAATTCCCGGAAGACAACGACGGGGTGATCCTGGCCGCCACGGC
>CANBTZ010000067.1 GCA_947372495.1 Comamonadaceae bacterium
CGAATGGTGCTGCGGGGTCAGGCCTTGGCTTTGTTCGTGATCGCCGCCTTGACGAAGGCGTTGAACAGCGGGTGGCCGTCCCACGGCGTGGACTTGAATTCGGGGTGGAACTGCACGCCGACATACCAAGGGTGAACGGTTTGCGGCAGCTCGACGATTTCGGTCAGCTGCTCGCGCTGGGTCAAGGCCGAGATCACCAGACCCGCTTTGCGCAGGTCATCGAGGTAATTGACGTTGGCCTCATACCGGTGGCGGTGGCGCTCGGTGACCACGTCGCCATAAATCTGGTGCGCCAATGTGCCTTTGGCCACGTCGGAGCTTTGTGCGCCCAATCGCATGGTGCCGCCCAAGTCGGAGTTGGCGTCACGAACCTGGATTGAGCCGTCGGCGTCTTTCCATTCGTTGATCAAAGCGATCACGGGGAAGGGCGTCTCGGGCTCGAACTCGGTGCTGTTGGCGTCCTTCATGCCGGCCACATGGCGGGCGTATTCGATGGTGGCGACCTGCATGCCCAGGCAGATGCCCAAGTAGGGCACTTTGTGGGTGCGGGCGAATTGGGCGGTTTCGATCTTGCCTTCGACGCCGCGCTTGCCAAAGCCGCCGGGCACCAGCACGCCATCAAAGTGGGCCAGACTGGCCACGGTCTCAGGAGTGATGGTTTCGGAGTCGATGTGCTCGATTTTCACGCGCACATGGTTGCGCATGCCGGCATGGCGCAGCGCTTCGTTGACCGATTTGTAGCTGTCCGACAGTTCGACGTATTTGCCGACCATGGCAATGGTGACTTCGCCCTTGGGGTTGGCGGTCTCGTACACCAAGTCGTCCCAGCGCTTGAGGCTGGCAGGCGGCGTGTTCAGGCGCAGCTTGTCGCAGATCAGGCCGTCCAGGCCTTGCTCGTGCAGCACGCGCGGCACTTTGTAGATGGTGTCCACGTCAGGCATGGAGATCACCCCCCAGCTTTGCACGTTGGTGAACAGCGAAATTTTGTCTCGCTCGTCGTCCGGAATGTAGCGGTCGGCACGGCACAGCAGGGCGTCAGGCTGGATGCCAATTTCGCGCAGCTTTTGCACCGTGTGCTGGGTGGGTTTTGTCTTGAGTTCACCGGCCGTGGCGATCCAGGGCAAGTAAGTCAGGTGCACAAAGGCCGTGTTGTTGGGACCCAAACGCAGGCTGAGTTGGCGCACGGCTTCGAGGAAGGGCAAAGACTCGATGTCGCCCACGGTGCCGCCGATCTCGACGATGGCCACATCGACCGCTTCGGGGGTGCCAAAGCCGGCACCGCGCTTGACGAAGTCCTGGATTTCGTTGGTGACGTGCGGGATGACCTGCACGGTCTTGCCCAGGTAGTCGCCGCGGCGCTCTTTTTCGAGCACGCTTTTGTAAATCTGACCAGTGGTGAAGTTGTTGGCCTTCTTCATCCGGGTGTTGATGAAGCGCTCGTAGTGGCCCAAGTCCAAGTCGGTCTCAGCGCCGTCGTCGGTGACAAACACCTCGCCGTGCTGGATGGGCGACATGGTGCCGGGGTCCACGTTGAGGTAGGGGTCGAGCTTGATGAGGGTGACAGACAGGCCGCGCGATTCAAGGAGGGCGGCGAGCGATGCGGAGGCGATTCCCTTGCCCAGGGAAGACACCACACCGCCGGTGACGAAGACGAATTTGGTCATGTCCAAGACGGGAGCCTGAAGCTCCCGGTAGGTGGAAATCGTGATTATAGACAGTCACGTCTGCTACATTCCCCGGCATGAGCACATTGGCTGGAAAACACATCGTTCTGGGCTTGTCGGGCGGCATTGCGGCCTTCAAGTCGGCTGAACTCTGCCGCGCCTTGGTCAAGGCGGGCGTCACCGTTCAGGTGGTGATGACCGAGGCGGCCGAGCAATTCATGACGGCCGTGACCCTGCAAGCCCTGTCGGGCCGCCCGGTTTACACCTCGCAGTGGGACCCGCGCGAAGCCAACAACATGGCGCACATCAACCTGAGCCGCGAGGCCGACGCCATTGTGGTGGCCCCGGCCAGCGCCGACTTCATGTCCAAACTGCTGCACGGCGGCGCAGATGAACTGCTGAGCCTCATGTGCCTGGCCCGGCCGCTGGACAAAGTGCCGCTGATCGTGGCCCCGGCCATGAACCGCGAAATGTGGTCTAACCCGGCCACCCAGCGCAATGTGGCGCAGCTCAAGGCCGACGGTATTCATGTGCTGGACGTGGGTCAGGGCGACCAAGCCTGCGGCGAAACCGGCGACGGCCGCATGCTCGAAGCCGAAGAGATTTTGGAAGACTTGGAGGCGTTTTTCAGCCCCAAAGTGCTGGCAGGCCAGCAAGTGCTGGTCACGGCGGGCCCGACCTACGAAGCCATTGACCCGGTGCGCGGCATCACCAACTTGTCGAGCGGCAAGATGGGTTTTGCCATTGCCCGTGCTGCCCGCCTGGCCGGGGCGGATGTCACCTTGGTCGCTGGCCCGGTGAGCCTGGCCACGCCCCGTGGCGTCAAGCGCGTGAACGTGCGCTCTGCCCGCGACATGCTGCAAGCCGTGCAAGCCCATGTGCCAGAACGGGGTGTGTTCGTTGCTACGGCGGCCGTGGCCGACTGGCGTCCGGCCAATGCGGCCGATCAAAAAATCAAAAAAGACGGCTCGGGTCAGACGCCCGAGCTGAGCTTTGTGGAGAACCCCGACATTTTGGCCACCGTGGCCCAGTCTGCGGCGGCGCAAAAGGGCGATCTGTTTTGCGTCGGTTTTGCCGCCGAAAGCCACGACTTGCTGGCCCACGCCACGGCCAAACGCGCCCGCAAGCAGGTGCCTCTGCTGGTGGGCAACATCGGCCCGGCCACGTTCGGGCAAGACGACAACGCCTTGCTGCTGGTGGACGCCCATGGCGCCCGCGAACTGCCGCACACCAGCAAGCAGGCGCTGGCCGTTCTACTCATTCAAGACATTGCCCAAAGACTGGGCGGAGCACAAGCATGACCATGGACATCGACGTCAAGATCCTCGATGCGCGTATTGCCGCGCAAATGCCCACCTATGCCACCCCTGGCAGTGCAGGTTTGGACCTGCGCGCCTGCCTGGACGCGCCGCTGACCTTGGCGCCCAACGCCTGGCAGCTGGTGCCCACGGGCATGGCCATCCACCTCAAGGACCCCGGTTACGCCGCTATGCTGCTGCCGCGCTCGGGCTTGGGCCACAAGCATGGCATCGTGTTGGGCAATTTGGTGGGGTTGATCGATAGCGACTACCAGGGTCAGCTCATGGTCAGCTGCTGGAACCGCAGCGATGTGGCCTTCACCATCGAGCCACTGGAACGCATCGCGCAGATGGTGATCGTGCCTGTGGTGCAAGCGCGTTTTCATGTGGTGAGCGAGTTCGATGCTGCGACCGAACGCGGCGAGGGCGGTTACGGCTCCACGGGAAAAAAATAAGACCCAAAAACAATGCCGCATGAAAAAACCGCCTGCATCGACCAATGCAGGCGGTTTTTTCATGCGCAATGTGGGGCCCTCGGGCTCAGTGCAATGTGCGGCCTTCAGGCAAGTCGGTGTCGCCGACTTCGATGCGGAAAAAGCCCGTGCCGCAACTGCCGCGGCCGATTTCTTCTTCGGTGGCTTCGCGCACGCCTTCGACCGTCAGGTGCAATCGGATCGCGATACCTGACAAGGGGTGGTTGCCGTCGAGCACCACATGCTCGGGGTAGATTTCGGTCACGGTGTAGAGCACGTTGCGCGGGGCATCAGGGTGGGTGCCCTCGGGCAGGGCGGTGCCCTCGATGGTCATGCCTTCTTCCAAGTCTTTCGGAAAGAGGCCACGGGGTTCCAGAAAGAGCAGCTGGTCATTGAAGTCGCCAAAGGCGTCTTCGGGCTCGATTTGCAAATCGACCCTGGCGCCTTTGGCGTGGCCTTGCAGGGCCTCTTCGATTTTGGGCAGCAGGTCTTTGCCTCCGACCAAAAAGTCTACGGGTTCGTCCAGGGTGTCGAGTGTTTCACCCAGTGTGTCTTTGAGCGTCCAGGTCAGTGCGACCACGCAAGCGTTATTGATTTCCATAGGACAATTGTCGCAGTTTGGCGGCTGTGGCTCGCCAGGGTTCCACACAAAAAATACAGATTCCCCATGAACATTGACCAGCCTCTGACCCTTTTGGGTGGATTGACCCCCGCCCAATTCATGAAGCGCCATTGGCACAAAAAGCCTTTGCTGGTGCGCCAGGCGATCCCCGACTTCAAACCTTGCCTCGACCGCTCTGAGCTGGTGGCCCTGGCGGGACAAGAGGGCGTGGAGTCGCGTTTGATCGTGAGCTCGGACAAGGGCTGGAAGATGAAGCACGGCCCCTTGGCCAAACGCAGTTTGCCGCCTTTCAGCCAGAAAAAATGGACGTTTCTTGTGCAGGGCGTGGACCTGCACCACGACGGGGTGCACGCATTGATGCAACAGTTCCGTTTTGTGCCCGATGCCCGTCTGGACGACTTGATGATCAGCTACGCCACCGATGGCGGCGGCGTGGGGCCGCACTTTGACAGTTACGACGTGTTTTTGCTGCAGGCCCATGGTCAGCGCCGCTGGCGCATTGGCCGCCAAAAAGACCTGAGCCTGCAACCCGGTGTGCCTTTGAAAATTTTGCAAAATTTCGAGCACGAAGAGGAGTTCGTGCTCAACCCCGGTGACATGCTGTATCTGCCGCCCAAATACGCGCACGACGGCATCGCTGAGGGCGAATGCATGACGTGGTCGATCGGATTTCGTTCACCCAAGCAAGGCGAGTTGGCCCGTGAGTTGCTCTTGGGTTTGGCCGATGAGGCGCCCGAAGGCGTGGGTGAGGCGGTTTACCGAGACCCCGCCCAGCCTGCTGTGGCCCAGCCGGGATCCATTCCGGCGGAGTTGGCTGCTTTCGCCCGCGAATCCTTGCAAAAAGCGCTGAAAGATCCGCACTTGCTCAGCAGTTTGCTGGGGGAGCATTTGACCGAGCCCAAGGCCAATGTGTGGTTTGACTTGGCCGAGCACGCCAGCGATCTGTCGGTGGGGGTGGTGCTCGACCGCCGCACCCGCATGATGTATGACGAGCGGAGCATCTTCGTCAATGGCGAGAGTTTCAGAGTCGGCGGCAAAGATGCCGTGCTGCTCAGGGCGCTGGCCGACACCCGCACCTTGAGCGCGCACCAAATCAAGGCATTGAGTGCAGGCGCCTTGGCCGCTTTGGACGAGTGGCAAGCCGACGGGTGGTTGAAAACCCTCTGAGGATCTACCCTAGCCAGCCGCTTTTTGAAGGTTTCGTGTCAGCTTGGCGGTGCTTTAGGGAAAACGCTATAATCCAAGGCTGAGCAAAAGAGCTCGAGTGCTTTTGTCTCGGTCAGAACAACCTCCAGAGGTTGTTTCGACAATTTCCGGAAATTGTTTTTAAACCCCTACAAGGAAAATCATCATGAACAAGTCAATCGTTTTGGCCGCCCTGATCGCTGCTGCTGCTCTGGCCGCTTGCGGTAAAAAAGAAGAAGCCGCTGCTCCAGCTGCTCCAGCTCCTGCTGTGGAAGCTTCGGCTCCTGCTGCTGACGCATCCGCTGCTGCTCCAGCTGCTGACGCTTCTGCCGCCAAGTAATTTTGGCTGCGCTTCCCCCGCCTCTGGGCAGGGGATAGGCACAAAAAAACCCGCCTCGGCGGGTTTTTTTATGGGCGCTTGAAAAGCGTTTCAGCGCAGTTCGGCCGCCAGCAGCTTCAAGATTTTCTGGGCGTTGTCCGAGTCTTCGGCCTTGCCGTCGTTGCTTTGAACACGCACCAAAGTGACACCATCCTTGGCTTCCAGGCTCACGCGGTAACGTGTCAACTCAGGGCCTGCGGTTTTGCTGCTGAAGAGCTTGGCAAAGAAGCCGGGTTCTTCTTGGCTTGAGCCTGGTGGCACGTAGCGCACGAAATACACCCCTTTGGTGCGGTCGCGGTCTTCGACCGTGAAGCCGGTACGGTCCAGTGCCACGCCGGTTTTACGCCAGGCGCGTTCGAGGTCGTCTGCCAGCTTGAGGCTGGGTCGGCCGTCCACCAGGGTCACGGCCAATGCCGGCACGACCGAAGCGGATGTGCCTGTCGCCGCCACTTTGGCCTGCTCAGGCGAAGCACCGAGCTTGACCATGATGCGGCGCAAGAACTCGATCTCCAGTTCAGGGTCGGTGGCGCGGGGCTGCCACGCGGTGCTGGTCTTGTCTGCACTGGTGAAATTTTCGACCATACCGCGGTGCGTCACGTAAATGTCGACGCCGCCTTGTGCATTGCGCTCGACGCGGGTGCGGAACTTGTCACGCTCGCCGCTGGAATACAGTGACTCCAGCACGCGGCCAATGGTGCGGCGGAACATGTCCTGCGGGATTTTGGCGCGGTTCTCGGCCCATTCGGTTTCCATGATGCCCACGTCGGGTGAATCGATGGCCAAATTGAATCCACTGGCCGTCCAGAACTCGCGCAGCGGCTCCCAGACCTTGTCGGCAGGCCGTGCGACCACCAGCCAGCGCTGAGCGCCGGAGCGCTCGATGCGCACATCGCCCATGGCGTTGGCTGCCGTGCCCGCGTCGGTGACTTTTTTGGCAGCACCCGCAAAGCCGGAGGCTGTGGCGGAGTTGCTTTCCAGCGCATAACGAGAATCTTTGCGCAGCTGGGTCAGGTCTGGGGGCACATCCAGGCTGCCCGTGGCCTTGGCGGCGCTTTTGTAGTTGATCTTGTCTTCTTCAAGGGCGGCGCAACCAGACAGCAGGGCGGCGATGGCCACTGCCGTCATGGCATGGGTCGAAACGGAACGCTTCACAGGGGTTTCCTTGTCAAAGTGAATCAAAGCAGGCCGCTGGCCTTGAGGGCCGCTTCCACAACAGGGCGCTGTCCTTCGGACAACTCGGTCATGGGCAGGCGCAGGGCTGGGCCGCACAGGCCCATGCGGTTCATGGCCCATTTGACCGGAATCGGATTGGCTTCCACGAACAGGTTTTTGTGCACCGGCATGAGCTGGAACTGGATCTTCATGGCGGTGGCGATGTCGCCCTTCATGGCGGCCACGCACAGCTCGTGCATCAGGCGGGGGGCCACGTTGGCCGTCACGCTGATGTTGCCCGCGCCGCCCACCAGCATCAGGGCCACGGCGGTCGGGTCATCGCCCGAGAACACGGCAAACGACTTGGGCAGATCGCGGATCAGCCACTGGGCGCGCTCGATGTTGCCGGTGGCTTCCTTGATGCCGATGATGCCGGGCACCTGGGCCAGGCGCAGCACGGTGTCGTGCTGCAGATCGGCCACCGTGCGGCCGGGCACGTTGTACAAAATCACGGGCAGCTTGGGCGTGGCTTCGGCGATTGCCTTGAAATGCTGGAACAGGCCTTCTTGCGTGGGCTTGTTGTAGTAAGGCACGACCTGCAGCTGGGCGTCGGCACCAATGGTTTCGGCAAACTTGGCCAGCTCAATGGCTTCTGCGGTGGAATTGGCTCCGCAACCGGCAATGATGGGGATGCACTTGGCGGCCTGCTCGACCGACACGCGCAGGATCTCGCGGTGCTCTTGGACGTTGACCGTCGGCGACTCGCCCGATGTGCCCACGATCACCAGCGCATCGGTGCCTTCAGCCACATGCCAGTCGATCAGTTTTCGCAAAGTGGGGTAGTCCACTTGGCCGTCTGCGAGCATGGGGGTGATCAGGGCGGGAATGCTGCCTTGGATGGAGCGTGATGCGGTGGTCATGTCGGGGTTTTAAGGCTTAAAAGTGCATTCTAACGAGTGAACCTGCGCTTGCTGTGGCTTGCCCTTGAGAAATTACCCTTGGTTGGCAGGGGGCGCTAGGCACAGGGAGCTCTGGCGTTCAGGTCAGTGGCCAACGCGCAGGATCTTGACCTGCTGCGGGCCGCATGGCAGCCACACGCTGCACAAACCGCTCGGGCGTTGTCAAAAAGCCGTCTTCGTAGGCCACGACCCGCAGCCCGGCGTCTGCACAGACTTGCAGCAACTCGCCCGTGCGCAGCAAAAAGTCGGGGCGCGAAGGCTTGCCCACCGTCTCGTTTCCTTGCGCGAAGGTTTCGTACAGCAGCACGCCGCCCGGTGCCACGCTGGCCGTGATTTGCGGCCACAAGGCGCGCCAAAGGTAGTTCGTCACCACCACACCACCAAAAGTCTGCCCCGCCAGTGGCCAGGGGCCGTTTTCAATGTCCGCTTGCAGCGTCTGACCGTGCGTTTGAGCCAAGGCCAATGCCTCGGCCGAGCGGTCCAGGCCCAGCACCGCATGGCCCTGTGCTGCCAGCCACTGCATGTGACGCCCGCCACCGCAAGCGATGTCGAGTGCCGTACAGCCGGGCGCCAACAAATGGCTCCAGCGCTGAATCCAAGGGGAGGGGGCTTCGGTTCCGTGCATCGGCAATCCAACGTGGTTTGGGGTGGCTCAGACTGTAACCAATTGGCAGCCGCAGCCCATGTGCACAAGGGCACGGATTTCAAACCACTGGGTATTCATCCAGTCTGAAGGCGCGAACACCACTACAATCCCCGGCCATGGCCACCCAATCTACCGTCAAAACCTCCAACGCCTCGAGTGAATATTCCGAAGGCTCGATCCGCGTCTTGAAGGGCCTGGAGCCCGTCAAGCAACGCCCGGGCATGTACACCCGCACCGACAACCCCCTGCACATCATCCAAGAGGTGCTGGACAACGCCGCCGACGAGGCGTTGGCGGGTTACGGCAAAAAGATCAAAGTCATCTTGCACGCCGACGGCTCGGTCAGCATCGAAGACGATGGCCGGGGCATTCCCTTCGGCTTGCACCCTGAAGAAAACGCCCCGGTGATTGAGCTGGTGTTCACCCGCCTGCATGCGGGCGGCAAGTTTGACAAGGGCAAGGGCGGCGCGTACAGCTTCTCGGGCGGCCTGCACGGTGTGGGTGTGTCGGTGACCAACGCGCTGTCCAAGCGCTTGGAGGCCACCAGCTACCGCGATGGCCAAGTGGCCACCTTGGTGTTTTCGGGGGGCGACGTGACCGAGCCGCTGGTCAAACGCGCCACAGGCGAGGGCGACCGCAAACAAGGCACCACCGTGCGCGCGTGGCCCGACGCCAAATACTTCGAATCCAGCGCGCTGCCCATGAACGAGCTGACGCACCTGCTGCGCAGCAAAGCCGTGCTCATGCCGGGCGTGTCGGTGACCTTGGTGAATGAAAAAACCAAAGAAACCCAGCAGTGGCAATACAAAGCCGGTCTGCGCGACTACCTGACGCAAACCCTGAACGGCGACCCGGTCATCCCGCTGTTTGAAGGCGAAGGTTTTGCCGACGGCAACCACGACAGCTTTGCCGAAGGCGAGGGCGCTTCGTGGGCCGTGGCTTTCACCGAAGACGGCGCACCCGTGCGCGAGAGCTATGTCAACCTGATCCCCACCAGCGCAGGCGGCACACACGACAGCGGCTTGCGCGATGGCCTGTTCACCGCCGTCAAAAGCTTCATCGAGCTGCATGGGTTATTGCCCAAAGGCGTCAAGCTCATGCCCGAAGACGTGTTCGCCCGCGCCAGCTATGTGCTCAGCGCCAAAGTGCTGGACCCGCAGTTTCAGGGCCAGATCAAGGAGCGCCTGAACTCGCGCGACGCGGTGCGGCTGGTGTCCAGCTTCGTGCGCCCGGCTTTGGAATTGTGGCTCAACGAGCATGTGGACTACGGCAAAAAACTGGCCGAGCTGGCCATCAAGGCCGCTCAAACCCGCCAGAAGGCTGGCCAAAAGGTCGAAAAGCGCAAGAGTTCTGGCGTGGCCGTGTTGCCCGGCAAGCTGACCGATTGCGAAAGCAAAGACATCTTGCACAACGAGGTGTTTTTGGTCGAGGGCGACTCTGCCGGGGGTAGCGCCAAAATGGGCCGCAACAAAGAGAGCCAGGCCATCTTGCCCCTGCGCGGCAAAGTGCTCAACACCTGGGAAGTGGACCGCGACCGCTTGTTTGCCAACAACGAAATCCACGACATCTCAGTAGCGATTGGCGTGGACCCGCACGGCCCCAACGACTCGCCCGACATGAGCAACCTGCGCTACGGCAAGGTGTGCATCTTGTCGGACGCGGACGTGGACGGCTCGCACATCCAGGTGCTTTTGCTCACCTTGTTTTTCCGCCACTTCCCCAAGCTGATCGAAGCGGGTCACCTGTATGTGGCGCGGCCGCCATTGTTCAGGGTTGATGCGCCTGCACGCGGGAAAAAGCCTGCGTCCAAAGCCTATGCATTGGACGACGGCGAGCTCACCGCCATCATCGACAAGCTGCGCAAAGACGGCGTCAAAGAAGGCGGCTGGAGCATCAGCCGCTTCAAGGGCTTGGGCGAGATGAGCGCCGAGCAGTTGTGGGACACCACGCTCAACCCCGACACGCGTCGTCTGCTGCCCATTGAGCTGGGCCCGCTGGACAACGCGGGCACTGAAAACCTCATGACCCAGCTCATGGGCAAAGGCGAAGCCGCCGCCCGGCGTGAGCTGATGGAGCTGCACGGCGACAGCATCGAAATCGACGTTTGACATTGACTGCAAACACGAACACACAATGGCCACTGCTTTTCAACTGCGCATCGAATTGCGCGATTTCAAACCCGCCATTTACCGCGATGTTCTGGTCGATCCGGCCACGCCATTGCCCAAGCTGCACAAGCTGATTCAAGCAGCGATGGGTTGGGAAGATGAGCACATGCACGGTTTTGCGGTGCCCCTCAAAAGTGAACGCTATTACCGCGTGCCTGCCAGCCGCCGGTTTGAAAAACCCAATGCAGTCAATTGGGGTGAACCGGCTTACAACGAAGCGCGCTTTAAGCTTCAAGATGTCATGGCAGCGCCCAAAGACAAGTTGCTTTATTTATACGACTTTGGTGACGACTGGGAGCATGTCATTACCCTCAAGGCAGTGGTGGACACCGAACTGACTCTGCCGCACTTGCTCAAAGCCCAGCAAGGCTGCCCGCCGGAAGACTGTGGTGGCCCGCCAGGTGCCGAATATTGGGCCAGTGTTTGGTTTGATAAGTCACACCCCGAACGTGACATAGCGCTGCAAATGTTTGGCAAAAACGAACCGGGTTGGCTCGACTTTGAAGCATTGCAAAAAGCGGTGACCAAGTTGCAACCCAAATTGCGCCGGGTCAAATGAATCCACACACTCAGGCAGACGCACCGTCAACACGAAAACCACATGATCGACGCACAAAATTTCCGCGCCTTGGCCTTGCATTTGGGTTTTTCGGCAGACCCCCAAGAAGTCAGTGACGTTTTGCACAAAATCTATGGTGAAAACGGTGAGGTCATCCGCATTGATTTCAGCAAGCAAAGCATTGATTACCCGAAACTGCATGGTTTCAAGGTCAACCGTGATGACTCCTGTAACTTCTCGTCGTCTGAAAACGCAGTGGTTTTGGAATGCGTCCATCGGCTGCTTGAAAAGGGTTATAAACCCCAGCACATTGAGTTGGAGCCCGAGTGGAAACTGGGGCACGGCGGCAAAAGCGGACGGGCTGATATCTTGGTGCGTGACCAACAGGGCGCAGCTCTGCTGATCATTGAATGCAAAACTGCTGGGCGTGAATTTGAAAAGGCCTGGAAAGACACGCTGGAAGACGGTGCTCAACTTATCAGCTATGTCGAGCAAGAAAAGGCCACGCAATTCATTTGCCTTTACGCCAGTGAATTTGATGCCAAAGCAGGCCAAGTCAAAACCAGTCAACGCATCATCAGCGTCAAAGACAACCCGCAAATTTTGCTTGACCAGCCCAAGGCGCAATCGTTCAAAGAGGCCACCAACGCCAAGGAACGTTTCAAAGCCTGGAAAGATACCTACCGCCAAGAGTTCACCGAAGTTGGCATTTTTGAGGGCAACATCCAGCCCTACCAAATCGGCAAAAGCAAATACACCTTTGCTGACGATACGCGGCCGCTGGCTGCCACCGACATCAAAGGCAAATACCACGACTTTCGCACCATCTTGCGAAAGCACAATG
>CANBTZ010000068.1 GCA_947372495.1 Comamonadaceae bacterium
GGACTTGGAACCTGATTTAACGCTCAAATTGAGCGACCACGCCGGCGTGGGGTCTCTGGAATTGGTTCGGGGCGATGCGCGTTTGGCCGTGTGGCGCTTCACTTTGGGCTTGCAAGCGGCGGCCTCCCGCATGGTCGGGCAGCTCGATTTGCACAAGATCGACGAGGCCCAAGGGGTGCCATTGCAAAAGCGCCTGTCCGGTTCTGTGTGCCCTGTGTGCCAGGCGGTGCTGAGCGAGGACGAAGCGGAATGCACGAGCTGCGGCCGCGAGGACCTCACCCCGCCGTCGACCTGGACGCTGCTCAAGCTGTGGCGTTTTGCCCGGCCTTATCGCACCTCTTTGCTGTCGGGCTTTTTGCTCACGTTAGCGGCCACCGCAGCGACCTTGGTGCCGCCCTACCTCACGATGCCGCTGATGGACGAGATCCTGATCCCGTATCAAAGTGGCAAGCCCATCGACCCCGAGCAGGTCTCTTGGTACTTGGTGGGCCTCTTTGGATCGGCCTTGCTGGCCTGGGGCTTGGGTTGGGCCAAGACCTACATCCTGGCCTTGGTGTCCGAGCGCATCGGCGCCGATTTGCGCACCACCACCTACCAGCACCTGCTGAACCTGTCGCTCGAATACTTTGGCGAGCGCCGAACCGGGGACTTGATCGCCCGCATTGGCAACGAGACCGACCGCATCAACGTGTTCCTGTCCTTGCATTTGCTCGACTTTGCGACCGATGTGCTGATGATCGTGATGACGTCGGTGATCCTGATTTCCATCAATCCCACATTGGCGGCTGTGACCTTGCTGCCCCTGCCTTTCATTGGCTGGCTGATCCATGTGGTGCGCGAGAAGCTGCGCACTGGCTTTGAAAAGATCGACCGGGTCTGGGCCGAGGTGACCAACGTTTTGGCCGACACCATTCCCGGCATCCGTGTGGTGAAGGCGTTTGCCCAAGAAGACCGTGAAGCCCAACGTTTCAAAGATGCGAACCGCCACAACCTGCTGGTCAATGACCGCCTGAACCGCGTGTGGTCGCTGTTTTCACCCACGGTCACCTTGATGACCGAAGTGGGCTTGTTGGTGGTCTGGGCCTTTGGCATTTGGCTGGTAGCGCACGACAAGATCACGGTGGGTGTGATGACGGCCTTTTTGGCTTACATCGGGCGCTTTTACACACGGCTCGATTCCATGAGCCGCATCGTCTCGCACACCCAAAAGGCCGCTTCGGGGGCCAAGCGCATTTTTGACATCCTGGACCAAGTCTCCAGCGTGCCTGAACCTGCGAAACCGGTGGCCTTGCCCACCAAGGTCACAGGGCACATCGTGGTGCGCGATGCGGGCTTTCGTTATGGCAACCGCGCGGTGATCCGCCAGCTCAACCTCGACATCCAGCCCGGCCAGATGATCGGTTTGGTGGGCCACAGCGGCTCGGGCAAGAGCACGTTGGTCAACCTGATTTGCCGTTTCTACGATCTGAGTGAAGGCGCCATCGAGCTCGATGGCGTCGACATTCGACAGCTCAAAATCGCCGACTACCGCCGCCAAATTGGCTTGGTGCTGCAAGAACCTTTCCTGTTTTTTGGCACCATTGCCGACAACATCGCCTACGGTAAACCCGAAGCCACGCGCGAAGAAATCGTGGCAGCGGCCCGTGCAGCGCACGCGCACGAATTCATCTTGCGCATGCCGCAGGGCTACGACTCGCTGGTGGGCGAGCGCGGTCAAGGTTTGTCGGGCGGTGAGCGTCAGCGCATCTCGATCGCCAGGGCATTGCTGATCAATCCGCGCATCTTGATTCTGGACGAGGCCACCTCGGCCGTGGACACCGAAACCGAAAAGGAAATCCAGCGCGCGCTCGACAACCTGGTGCGCGGGCGCACCACCATTGCCATTGCCCACCGCTTGTCGACCTTGCGCAAGGCCGACCGTTTGGTGGTCATGGACAAAGGCCTGGTGGTGGAAGAGGGCACGCACGATGCGCTCATGCAAACCCAGGGCGCTTACTGGCGTCTTTATGAAGCCCAGCAGCGGCAAGCCGAAGCAGAGGGCCCTGTGCTCGGCCTCGGTCAAGCACAAGGAGTGACAGCATGAACGGCGATTTGCAACGCGATGCCTTGGGCCGTTGGGTCTGGACCGACGCGCAGGGTGCGCGCCACGAGCAGGTGGTGGTGGTGCGGGCCTACCCCGTCACCGCGCCTGACTTGGGCGCTGGGGTGATGGACGCCGAAGGCCATGAACTGGCTTGGTTTGAACGGCTGAGCGAGGTGGAGGCCAACTTGCAGTCGCGCCTGCGCGAGGCCATTCAGGAACGAGAATTTCTGCCTGAAATTTTGCAACTGAAAGGCGTGAGCAGCCTGGTGACCCCCAGCATTTGGACGGTGGAGACCGACCGGGGCACCTCACGCTTCATGCTCAAAGGCGAGGAAGACATCCGCCGACTGACAGGCACTGTTTTGTTGATCAACGACGCCGATGGCGTGCAGTACCTGATCCGCGATCTGGCAGCCATGGACCGGCATTCACGCAAGCTGCTTGACCGCTTCCTCTGAGCCTACAAGGGCCAGACCGAACCCATCTCCGGCACGACGGCGCGCCACTTGATTTCATGCTCGATCCGCTGGCGCAGCCTGTCGGCAGCTTCGCGCTCGCCATGCACCACATAGACCTGCCCGGGTGCGCTGGGCATTTGGTGCAGCCACGAAAGCAGCTGGTTGCCATCGGCGTGGGCTGACGCCGACTCGATCTGCACCACCTCGGCCCGCACGGTGACGTCTTGCCCATGGATGCGCACGGTGCTGCGGCCGCTGGCCAGCGTGGCGCCGCGCGTGCCGGGGGACTGGTAGCCGGTCAGGATGACCATGTTGCGGTGGTCGCCAGCGTAATTGGCCAGGTGGTGCAGCACCCGCCCGCCCGTGGCCATGCCGCTGGCGGCCAGGATCACCATGGGGCCATGACGCGTTGCCAATGATTTGGATTGCTCGGGTGTTTCGAGCAGGGTGGCCACCCGGTCCATGGCATGGACTTCGGCCAGACTCAGTCGGTGCTCGCCCATGTGCCGTTCAAACAGGGCCGTGGTGTGGATCGCCATCGGGCTGTCCAGAAAGATGGGCAAGCCCTTGGGCAATTCGCCCGCGGCCTTGAGTTGCGCAATCGTGTGCAGCACGGCCTGGGCGCGGCCCACGGCAAACACCGGCACCACCGCTACGCCGCCGCGCTTGGCCAGTTTTTGCAGCAAGGGTCCCAGCTCGGCGAACAGTTTTTCCTGCGGGTGCTGCCGGTCACCGTAAGTGGACTCGATCAGCACCGTGTCCGCCTGGGGTGGCGGCTCGGGCGGGTTCATCAGGGTGTCGTCCGGGCGGCCCAGATCGCCCGAGAACAGGATCCGGCGGCCAGCCACTTCGAGCAGAAGACTGGCTGCGCCCAGGATGTGGCCTGCGCTCTGAAAGCGGGCTTTCCAGCCAGTGATGGGCTCGAACCATTGCCCCAGATGCTCGGGGTGCAGTTGTTTGAGGCTGTCCAATGCATCCTGCTTGGTGTACAGCGGCAGGGCGGGTGAGTGTTTGGAGAAACCGTGCCGGTTGGCAAAAAAGGCGTCTTCTTCCTGGATGTGCCCGCTGTCGGGCAGCAGGATGCGGCACAGGTCACAGGTGCCGGAGGTGCCGTGGATCTGCCCTGTGAACCCTTCTTTCACCAACAAGGGCAGGTAGCCGCTGTGGTCCAGGTGGGCATGCGTCAGGATGACCGCGTCGATGTCTTTGGCGGGCACAGGCAAAGGGGTCCAGTTGCGCAAGCGCAGCTGCTTGTAGCCCTGAAACAAACCGCAGTCCACCAGCAGGCGCTGCCCGTGGTGTTCGACCAGGTATTTGGAGCCGGTGACGGTGTCTGCTCCGCCGAGGAAGGTGATGGTGGCGCTCATGGCCCCATGGTAGGCGGCTTGTGCGTGGGGTTCTTGATCCGCATCAAGTAAAAGGGCCCGCGGTGGCGGGCCCTTTCAAGGTCGTGTGCTTTTACGCACCAAAAAAGCTTTTGAGCTTGTCGGTCCAGCCGCCTTCAGAGGGTTGGTGTTTGCTGCCGCCTTTTTTGAGCGATTCGTCGAACTCTTTGAGCAGCTTTTTCTGGTGCTCGGTGAGCTTGACGGGCGTCTCGACCGTGATGTGGCAATACAGGTCGCCAGGGTAGCTGGCGCGCACGCCCTTGATGCCTTTGCCGCGCAGCCGGAACTGCTTGCCGGTTTGGGTGCCTTCGGGAATGTCGATCGCTGCTTTGCCGCCCAGCGTAGGCACCTCGATTTCGCCGCCCAAGGCCGCCTTGGTGAAGCTGATCGGCACCGCGCAGTGCAGGTCATCGCCATCGCGCTCAAAGATGTCGTGCTTTTTGAGGCGGATCTCGATGTACAGATCGCCTGCAGGTCCGCCATTGGTGCCTGGCTCACCATTGCCAGCGCTGCGGATGCGCATGCCGTCGTCGATCCCTGATGGGATTTTGACTTCCAGCGTCTTTTGCTTTTTGAGCTTGCCCTGGCCGTGGCAAGTGCCGCAGGGGTCGGGAATGATCTTGCCCGTGCCGCGGCAGTGCGGGCAGGTTTGCTGCACGCTGAAAAAACCCTGGCGCATCTGCACTTGGCCTTGCCCGTGGCACGTTGCACAGGTTTTGGCCGAGGTGCCGGGTTTGGCACCTGAGCCGCTGCAGGTGTCGCACTCTTCCCAGCTGGGGATGCGCAGCTGGGCGTCTTTGCCGTTGGCGGCTTCTTCGAGTGTGACTTCCATGGCGTAACTGAGGTCATTGCCCCGGAAGACTTGACGGCCTGAGCGGCCGCCACGGCCACCGCCCCCGCCGCCAAAGATGTCACCAAAGATGTCGCCAAAGGCTTCGCCGAATCCGCCAAAGCCTTCTGCACCGCCGGGGCCACCACGCATGTTGGGGTCCACGCCAGCGTGGCCATACTGGTCATAGGCTGCGCGCTTTTCGGCGTCAGACAGCATCTCGTAGGCCTCTTTGACCTCTTTGAATTTGGCTTCGGCGTCTTTCGCCGCATCCCCCTGATTGCGGTCGGGGTGGAACTTCATCGCCAGCTTGCGATAAGCCTTTTTGATGTCTTCGTCCGAGGCGTTTTTGGCAACGCCCAGCACTTCGTAAAAATCTCGTTTGGCCATGGGGAATCAAACCGTTAGAACAAGAACGCCGCGAAGGCGATTCAGGGGGACTGAATCGGCTTGCGCGGCGGGATGGCAGCCGAAGCTGCTGGGCAGGGGATCAACCCTTTTTGACTTCCTTGACTTCAGCGTCCACGACGTTGTCGTCCTGGGGCTTGGCTTCGGCAGCGCCTGCGCTGGCCGCAGCTTGCTGCGCTTGCATTTCGGCATAGACCTTCTCGCCCAGCTTTTGGCTGGCGGTCATCAGGGCTTCGGTCTTGGCTTCGATGGCGTCTTTGTCTTCGCCTGTCAGCACGTCTTCGAGGTCCTTGAGGGCTTTTTCGATAGCTTCTTTTTCAGCCGCTTCGATCTTGTCACCGTGCTCGCTCAGGCTCTTCTTGACGCTGTGGACTGAGGCCTCACCCGAGTTGCGGGCTTGCACCAGTTCCAGCTTTTTCTTGTCTTCAGCAGCGTTCAGCTCGGCGTCTTTCACCATCTGCTGAATTTCGGCCTCAGACAGACCCGAGTTGGCTTTGATGGTGATCTTGTTTTCCTTGCCGGTGCCTTTGTCTTTGGCGCCGACGTGCAAGATGCCGTTGGCGTCGATGTCAAAGGACACTTCGATCTGGGGCGTGCCGCGCGCTGCGGGTGGGATGCCTTCGAGGTTGAACTCACCCAGCGCCTTGTTGCCGCTGGCGATGTCGCGCTCGCCCTGGAAGACCTTGATGGTCACGGCAGGCTGGTTGTCTTCGGCGGTCGAGAAAGTCTGTGCGAACTTGGTTGGGATGGTCGTGTTCTTGGTGATCATCTTGGTCATGACACCGCCCATGGTCTCGATGCCCAATGACAGCGGGGTCACGTCCAGCAGCAGCACGTCCTTGCGGTCACCCGAGAGCACCTGGCCCTGGATGGCGGCGCCCACGGCCACGGCTTCGTCAGGGTTCACGTCCTTGCGGGGTTCCTGGCCGAAGAATTCCTTGACCTTTTCTTGGACCTTGGGCATGCGGCTCATGCCGCCCACCAAAATCACATCATGGATGTCGGAGACCGACACGCCAGCGTCCTTGATGGCCGTGCGGCAAGGGGCGATGGTGCGCTCGATCAGCTCTTCCACCAGCTGCTCCAGCTTGGCGCGGGTCAGCTTGACGTTCAGGTGCTTGGGGCCTGTGGCATCAGCGGTGATGTAGGGCAGGTTGACGTCGGTCGAAGCCGAGCTGGACAACTCGATCTTGGCTTTTTCAGCGGCTTCTTTGAGGCGCTGCAGGGCCAGCACGTCTTTGGCCAGATCCACGCCGGATTCTTTCTTGAATTCGGAGATGATGAAGTCGATGATGCGTTGGTCGAAGTCTTCGCCGCCCAGGAAGGTGTCGCCGTTGGTGGACAGCACTTCGAACTGCTTTTCACCGTCAACGTCGGCGATTTCGATGATGGACACGTCGAACGTGCCGCCACCCAAGTCATACACGGCGATCTTGCGGTCGCCCTTTTCGTTTTTGTCCAGACCGAAAGCCAAAGCGGCAGCGGTCGGTTCGTTGATGATGCGCTTGACGTCCAAGCCCGCGATGCGGCCAGCGTCTTTGGTGGCTTGGCGCTGCGCGTCGTTGAAGTAAGCGGGCACCGTGATGACGGCTTCGGTCACTTCTTCGCCGAGGTAGTCTTCGGCGGTTTTCTTCATCTTGCGCAGGATTTCAGCGCTGATTTGAGGCGGTGCCATTTTCTGGCCACGCACTTCCACCCAAGCGTCGCCGTTGTCGGCTTTGGCAATGGTGTAAGGCATCAAATCGATGTCTTTTTGAACTTCTTTTTCGGCGAACTTGCGACCGATCAGGCGCTTGACCGCGTACAAAGTGTTGCGGGGGTTGGTGACCGCTTGGCGCTTGGCCGATGCGCCGACGAGGATTTCGCCGTCTTCCTGGTAGGCAATGATCGAGGGCGTGGTGCGAGCACCTTCCGCGTTTTCGATCACTTTGGTCGTGTTGCCTTCCATGATGGCCACGCACGAGTTGGTGGTGCCCAAGTCAATACCGATGATTCTTCCCATTTTTTAACTCCGAAATTCAGTGAAAGTGCAGATGGTCTGCAAGTGGGGCAGGGTGGTGATTTTTCAAGTCCCCACACGCCAAAAAAGGTTTTGCTGTTTTTGACGCAGCGTTATTTGGGGGCGGTGACCGTCACCAAAGCCGGGCGTAGCACGCGATCGGCAATCAGGTAGCCCTTTTGCAGCACCGTGACCACGGTGTTGGCTTCCTGCTCGGCTGGCACCACGCTGATGGCTTGGTGGTGGTGCGGGTCGAACTTGGTCCCGGCGGGCGGGGCAATTTCGACCACTTTGTTGCGCTCCAGCGCGCTTTTGAGCTGGCGCAGCGTGGCTTCAGAGCCTTCGCGGATCTGCTCGATCGTGGCGTTGGGGATGGCCAAACCGGCTTCCAGGCTGTCGAGCACAGGCAGCAGGCTGTCGGCAAAGCCTTCGACGGCGAACTTGCGGGCCTTGCTGATTTCTTCGTCTGCACGGCGGCGGGCGTTTTGCACATCGGCTTGGGCGCGCAGGTATTGATCGGCCAAGTCGGCGTTTTGGGCCTTCAGGTTGGCCAGTTCGGCTTGGACGTCGGCCAACGGGTCGGAGGCGGCCATGGCTGCGGCGGCAGCGAGCGCTTCGTCGCTTAAGGGCTTGTTTTCAGGGTTTTGAGTGGCTTCTGACATGAACAATGTCCGCAAAAAAGTAATACCTCTTGCAAATAAGGCCGGATTGCCTTGTTTCAAGAGGAGGTGCCCATCAACAGGGCAGAAAAACGCCCGCAAGCTTGCGGGCGGGAGGGGCGTGAATGCCGGGCCGGATCGGAGATCAGCTCAGTGCCAGCAGTTCAACGTCAAATTTGAGGGTGGCGTTGGGAGGGATCACACCACCGGCGCCACGTGCGCCGTAGCCCAGCTCGGCGGGGATGATCAGGGTGCGTTGGCCGCCCACTTTCATGCCGGCCACGCCTTCGTCCCAGCCTTTGATGACCATGCCTGCACCCAGAGGGAACACGAAGGGGTCGCGGCGGTCACGGCTCGAATCAAACTTTGCACCTTGCTGGCCGTCTTTGTAGAGCCAGCCGGTGTAGTGCACGGTGACGTCTTGGCCTTTGCTGGCCTCAGCGCCTTCGCCAACCACGGTGTCTTCGTATTGCAGGCCGGAGGGGGTGGTGTTCATGGTGTTCTTTCAGGAAAAAAAGAGGCCAAAGCAGGCCTCGTTCAAGCCCGAAATTATGCCAGCAGACCCCGACGTGCCAGATCTTGCATCAAGGCCCGCACGCCATAGGTCCAGGGCGCGGCTTGGTCTGAGGTGGTGACCTGGTTGACCAAAGCACCGAGCAGCGGGGTCGAAACGCGGACCTGGTCGCCCACCACGTGGGTGAAGCCCTGGCCCGGGCCATGGCGGTCCTGGGTTGGTGCGAACATGGTGCCCAGGAACAGCATCATGCCGTCCGGGTACTGGTGGCAAGGGCCCATGGCCTGACTGGCCAGGTCGAGCGGGTCCCGGCTGATTTGGCTCAGTGAGCTGCTGCCTTGCATGACAAAGCCCTCGGGGCCCTGCACGGTCAAGGTCAGCTCGCAGCGGCGCACATCGTCGATGCCGAAGTGCGCATCGAACAAGCGGATGAAAGGGCCGATGGCGCAGCTGGCGTTGTTGTCTTTGGCTTTGCCCAGCAGCAAGGCGCTGCGGCCCTCAAAGTCGCGCAGGTTGACATCGTTGCCCAGCGTGGCGCCGACCACCGTGCCGCGCGAGTTGACCGCCAGCACCACTTCGGGCTCGGGGTTGTTCCAGACGCTGCCGGGGTGGATGCCCACCTGGCTGCCGCTGCCCACGGCACTCATGGGTTGGGCTTTGGTGAAGATCTCTGCGTCAGGGCCAATGCCCACTTCGAGGTATTGCGACCACATGCCTTGGGCCAGCAACACCTCTTTGAGTTTGGCGGACTCTGGCGAGCCGGGTTTGACGCTGCGCAGGTTGTCGCCGATCACGGCCACCACCGCTTGGCGCACGGCTTCGGCACGGCTGGCGTCGCCACGGGCTTGTTCTTCGATCACACGCTCGAGCATGCTGGCCACAAAAGTCACGCCGGCGGCCTTGATGGCTTGCAGATCGCAAGGGGCCATGAACCAAGGGGCTTGTTGGTCTCGGTTCGCCGCATCGCTGTTGGCCAGAACGGCGGCCGTTCTGGCCAGTGGCTTGGCGCTGCCGTCTGCCAGACACTGGCGCACGCGCGCAGCCGCATCGGGCAGATCGAGCAATTCGCTGCAGGTCGGGGCCAGCGTGCTGAGGTCCTGCACGGTGGATTCGGTCACGGCCACCAGGGTGGGGCCTGCGCCGGGTTGCCACACACGAGCGATCAGCAAAGCCTGGGTGCTGTCAACGGGCAAGGAGGTGTTCATTGGGTTTCCCATGCGGTGGAGAGTTGACACCATCCTGCCAGAGTCGGCTGCTCCAGGCTGTCGCTCAGACGCCATCGGGGTCGGCTTGGCAGCGCTTCAGAGGTAGATTTTTTGCAGCAATTCCAGCAGCGTCTTGCGCTGGGCCGCGGTCAGTCGGGCTGAGCGGTCCACTTCCAGATCAGCCGCCGCTTGCTCCGCTTTTTGCATCAGCGCGGCGCCTTCGGGTGTGGGGTGCAAACCCACCGCGCGACCGTCGGTGGGGTGGGGTTGCCGATGGATCAGGCCGCGCGCTTCGAGGGACTGGACCAGCCCCACCAGATTGGGGGGCAGCAGGTTCAGGGCGGCGCACAGCTGGCGCGAGGTCACGCCAGGGTTGTGTTGGATGACCGACATCACCGAAAAGTCCACTGGGCGAAGGCCGAACTCGGCCATGCGCTCCAGAAAGCCTTCGATGATGGTCAGTGCCGCGCGTCGGGCGTTGTAGCCCAGCAGGGTTTGCAGGTAAGAGGTGTCTACCTGATCGACAGCGCTGACCAAGGGCAAACTTGAGTGGCTGGCTGCCGCTCGGCTGGTGGCGCGTTTGGCGGAGGACGGGGGTGCGTTGGCCATGTGGCTTCCTGACCCGGTCAGACCGATGCACCCGAGCACTGCTGCTCGATGATGGTGATGCGCATCTGGAATTCGGGCAACACCCACTGGCGCAAGGCTTGGGCTGGCGTGTGCCAGCGCCCCTGCGCGTTGGCGGTGTTGGCATCGACGCCCGCCTCGATGCGCAGCCAGGCCCAGTCCATCAGCACCAGGGCCAGGGCGCGCAGGTAGTCGTCGGCCACGCGAAAGGTCAGCGCCGCGTCTTGCGGAGCGGCTTTGACGATCTGTTCGGTCACGGCACGCAGCGTTTGGATGCGCGCAAGTGCTGGGGTGCTGGCTTGGGCGCTGGGTGGCAAGTCGGCCGCGATCGTGTCCAGCAGTTCATTCAGCCCCAAGCCGCCATCGGCCATCACCTTGCGCACCAGCAGGTCGATCGCCTGGATCTCGTTGGTGCCTTCGTAAATCATGGCCACACGGGCGTCGCGCACGATTTGCTCGATGCCCCATTCACGCACATAACCGTGACCGCCAAACACCTGCAGACAGTCGCTGCCGCCGTGGAAGGCCTGGTGGGTGAACACCGACTTCATGACCGGCGTGACCAGCGCACACCAGCGCTGGGCGGCGGCTTGGGTTTCGGCATCGGCGCTGTGCTTGATCAGGTCGAGTTCGAGCGCGGTGCGGTAGGCCAGCACGCGACCGGCATCGACCCAAGCACGCTGCGTGTCCAAGATGCGGCGCATGGCGGGATGCTCGCCAATCAAATCCGCTTCGCCAGCGCTCTTGCCTTTGCCGGGCGCACGCATCTGGCGTCGCTCTTGCGCATAGGCATCGGCCTTTTGCCAGGCGGCGTCCAAGAGGCCAATGCCTTGCAGGGCGACATGCAGGCGGGCGGCGTTCATCATCACAAACATCGCGCCCAAGCCCTTGCCGGGCTCGCCCACGATCGCGCACACCGCTTCGTCAAAACGCATCACGCAGGTGGGGCTGCCGTGCAGGCCCATTTTTTCTTCGATGCGGTCGCAGTGCACGCGGCTGCGGCTGCCGTCCGGATAGAACTTGGGGACCAGGAACAGCGACAGGCCTTTGGGGCCGGGCGGCGCGTCGGGCAAGCGGGCCAGCACCAAGTGCACGATGTTGTCGGTCAGATCGTGCTCACCACCCGAGATGAAAATTTTGGTGCCGCTGACCGCGTACGTTCCATCGGGCAAAGGCACTGCCTTGGTACGGGCCAGGCCCAGGTCGGAGCCCGCATGGGGCTCGGTCAGGCACATGGTGGCCAGCCATTCGCCGGTGGCCACTTTTTCCAGATATTGCGCTTTGAGCTCGTCGCTGGCGTGGTGTTTGATGCACTCGTAAGCACCGTGCAGCAGGCCGGGCGCCATGGTCCAGCCATGGTTGGCCGCGCTCAGCATTTCGTACAGCATGGCTTCGAGTACAGTGGGCAGGCCTTGCCCACCGTCTTCGGTGCTGGAGGCCAAGGCGGGCCAGCCCGATTGCCAGAAGGATTGGTAGGCGTCTTTGAAGCCCGGCGGCATGGTGACTGCGCCGCCCGCCCATTGCGCACCGATTTCATCGCCATCGCGGTTGAGCGGGGCAATCACCTCGCCCACAAACTTGCCTGCTTCATCGAGCACTTGCTGCATCAAGTCCGGGTCCACCTCGGCAAAGGCGGGCAGGGCTTGCAGTTGGGCGGGTGCGTTCAGGACGCGGGACAACACAAACTGCATGTCGTCGGTGCGGGGTTGGTAGGCGTTCATGGCGATTAGATGTCAATCAAAAAAAGCCGGAGCACCAACAGGGCGCTCCGGCAGTG
>CANBTZ010000069.1 GCA_947372495.1 Comamonadaceae bacterium
GCCGACGCCCGGTTCAGCTTGATCCGGCGCTCCTGCACGTGCACGGGGATGCGGATCGTCTTGGACTGGTTCGCGACCGCGCGCTGGCAGGCCTGACGGATCCACCAGGTGGCGTAGGTCGAGAACTTGTAGCCACGGCGGTATTCGAACTTGTCCACCGCCTTCATCAGGCCGATGTTGCCTTCCTGGATCAAGTCGAGGAATTGCAGACCGCGGTTGGTGTACTTCTTGGCGATCGAGATCACGAGACGCAAGTTGGCCTCGATCATCTCTTTCTTGGCATCGCGCGAGGAGCGCTCACCGGCGTTCATGCGCTTGTTGATGTCTTTCAACTCATCGAGCGGCACCACCACCTTGGATTGCAGGTCCATCAGCTTTTGCTGCAGGTCTTGCACAGGCGGGATGTTGCGGCCCATGACGGCGCTCCAGCTCTTGCCTGCGGCGGCTTGCTTTTCGATCCACTTGAGGTTGAGCAGGTGCGATTCAACGCGCTTGCCGTTTTTGTCGCGGCCGCTGAAGTCAGCGATGAAGTTGTCTTGCGGGTAGCCGCACTTGTCCACAATGATGCGGCGCAGTTCACGCTCTTTTTTACGCACATCGTCGACTTGGCCGCGCACCATGTCGCACAGTTTTTCGATGGTCTTGGCTGTGAAGCGGATGGTCATCAGCTCGTCCGACAAGCTGGTTTGCGCCTTGACGTAAGCGGGGGTGCCCCAGCCTTCTTTGTCGTAGATCTTGTGGACTTTTTCGAAGTACTCGGTGATGCGGTCAAAGCGCTCGAGGGCCTGGTTCTTCAACTCTTCGAGTTTTTTGGTCAGGGCCTTGGAGCCGCCTTTGCCGTCGTCGTCGTCGGACTCATCGAACTCGTCGAAGTCTTCTTCGGCCACGTAGTCATCGGCCTCGTTCAGGTTGGAGAAGCCGTCCACCACGGTGGAGATGACGACCTTGCCTTCGCGGATTTCGTTGGCCAGTCGCAAGATTTCGGCGATGGTGGCAGGCGACGCGCTGATCGCGGCCATCATGCCCATCAAGCCGCCCTCGATGCGCTTGGCGATTTCGATTTCGCCTTCACGGGTCAGCAGTTCCACCGTGCCCATTTCGCGCATGTACATGCGCACGGGGTCGGTAGTGCGGCCGAATTCGCTGTCCACGGTGGACAAGGCGGCTTCGGCGGCTTCTTCCGCTTCCTCTTCGGTCGAGCCGGTGGGCGCGTTGTCCGTGATGATCATGCTCTCGGCGTCGGGCGTTTGCTCGTACACCGCCACACCCAGGTCGTTCAAGGTGGCAATCACCACTTCCAGGGTTTCGGCATCGACCAGTTTGTCGGGCAGGTGATCGCTGATCTCGCCGTTGGTCAAGTAGCCGCGGGTTTTGCCCAGCTTGATCAGGGCCTTCAGACGGTCGCGGCGCTGCTTCATTTCAGCTTCGGTCAGGACGGTTTCGTCGAGGCCAAATTCTTTCATCAAGGCGCGTTCTTTCGCCTTGCTGATTTTCATGCGCAGGGGTTTGACTTTTTCACCCGCCTCAGCGACGACGGGTTCGCCTTCCATCTCGGATTCGATGTCGCCCAGATCGTCTTCAGGAGGAGCGATGCTGCCTTTTTTCTTGGGGCCACGCTTGGCACCGGTCGTGGCTGGGGCCTTCTTGGCCGCCGCTTTTTTCACGGGTGTTTCGTCTTGCGGCGTGGCTTTGGATTTGGCGGTTTTCTTGACTTCAACTTCGGCCGCAGCGGCCTTGGTTTTGGTGGCGGTTGTTTTTTCAGCTTCTACGGCTTTGACAGCGGTTTTCTTCGCGGGCACAGGGGCGACTTTCTTCACAGGCTTGGCGGTTTTCGCGCTGGCACTGCTGGCTTTGGCGACCGGCTTGGCCTTGGCTGGCACGGGTTTGGCTGCAGGTTTTGCAGCCACCTTGGTGGCAGGTTTGGCTTTGGCTGGAGCGGCCTTGGCTGCAGGTTTGGTTTTGGCGGGGGCCTGGACAGACTTCTTCGGCTTTTGAGCGGGCATGAAACAACCTCAAGACTACAAAACGGACAAGGAAATAGACACAGTCAGCGCCAAAACTGCCGGCGCGGGCTCATGGGGACTCAAATCAACAACCCCAGATGGGGTCAAAGATTGAACAGGCAAGATGGATGGGCGAACATTTGGAGTGCAGTCCTTGCGGTACGGAGGCCTGCCCGCATGGGGCGTCGCGCTGATGGCGTTGGCCGGGCCGGAGGTGCTGCTGTCGCTCTTGCCAGAAAAAATGGATTATACCCGAGGGCGGATGGCGGTTTTGGGGCGGAAGGCTTTGCAGACCTCGTCCCGGGTTTCCATGTAGGGGCCGCCGATCAGGTCCACGCAGTAGGGCACAGCCGCAAAGATGCCGTGCACGATGGCTTGGCCGCTGTCGTCTTTGAGGCCTTCCAGGGTCTCGGCGATCGATTTGGGTTGCCCGGGCAGGTTGATGATCAGGCTTTGCCCACGGATGACGGCCACCTGGCGCGACAAGATGGCCGTGGGCACAAATTTGAGGCTGATCTGGCGCATCTGTTCGCCAAAGCCGGGCATCTCTTTGTCGCCCACAGCGAGAGTGGCTTCGGGCGTCACGTCACGCAGGGCAGGGCCTGTGCCGCCGGTGGTCAGCACCAGACTGCAGCCGGCATCGACCAGCTCGATCAGGGTGGCGCTGATGCGGTCTTTTTCATCGGGGATCAAGCGCGGCTCGAAGGTGATCGGGTTGAGCAGCGCGCGGCTGAGCCAGTCTTGCAGGGCGGGCAGACCTTTGTCTTCGTACACGCCTGTGCTGGCGCGGTCGCTGATGGAGACGATGCCGATCTTCACCGCATCGTGCTGCTGGGCGTCACTCATCGTGGTTGTCTTCGTCTGGTTCAAGTTCTTCGGACTTGGCAGGCGAAAGCACGGCCTTGACCAACTGGAAAATTTCGCGGTATGCCCTGCTTTGGCGTGGGGCCAGGCCTTGCGACACGGCAGCGTTGTCGGCTGGCGGGGCGTCCTTGCGGGCTTGGCGCACCAGCGCGCGCAGTTGCTGTGTGTCGGTGCCGGGGTTATTTGCAATCCACTCGCCCACAGCGTCGTCGTTGGCCACCATGCGGTCGCGCCATGCTTCGGCCAGGTGCAGCGAGGCGGTGTCTTTGGCGCTGCCCAAACGCTGCACGTCGAGTGCTTCACGCACGGCCCGCAAGGTTTCCGGGTCGAGCAATCGCATTTGCTTGCCGATGAATTGCATTTGACGGCGCTTGCCTTCAAAGTTGGTGATGCGCTTGGCTTCGGCCAGCGCATCGACCAATTTGTCGCTCAAGGGCAGCGGTTTGAAGAGGTCGCTGCGCAGGGTCATCAGCGCCTCGCCAAGTGCTTGCAGTTCGGTGCTCTCGCGCTTGAGGTCGGTTTTGCTGATGTCAAGGCCGCCTCGGAGCTCACGCTTGAGCTCCAGGTCGAGATCACTGCCTTCGGCCACGAATTGACCTTTGACGAAGTAACCTTTTTTGGGTTTACGGGACATGTTGGGGGTTCTCGGGCCGGGGCGGCCCTTCTTTCTTGACTGGCAAGTATCATAGCCGCCACCTCCTTTGACTTTCTTGCCGTGAAAAAAACAAACCCCAAAGCCGCCTCGTTGACCGTGACCGAGAACAATGGCTTCAGCTACAGCCGCACGTTTTTTGAACACTTGGTGGACAGCTCTTTGAAGCACGCCAAAAAGCTGGGCGCCACCGACGCGGGTGCTGAAGCCTCTGAAGGCTGTGGTTTGAGCGTTTCAGTGCGCAAAGGCGAGCTTGAAAACGTCGAACGCAACCGCGATAAATCATTGGGCGTGACGGTCTATGTGGGCCACCGACGTGGCAATGCCAGCACCTCGGATTTCTCACAAGCGGCGATCGAGCGCACCGTGCAGGCAGCCTACGACATCGCCCGCTTCACCGCAGAAGACCCCACGGCAGGCTTGCCTGACGAGGCTGACATCGAAACACAGGCCCGCGAATTGGACCTGTTCCACCCCTGGGCCATCACCAGCGAAGAAGCCGCCAAACTGGCCCTGGCATGCGAAGCGGCGGCGCTCAAAACCAGCCGACGCATCACCAACAGCGAAGGCGCGGCCGTGTCGGCCCAGCAAAGCCACTTTTTCAGTGCCCACACGCACGGTTTTCGCGGCGGCTACGCCAGCTCGCGCCACAGCATTTCGGTCGCGCCCATCGCATCGCTGCCTGGGCGCAACGCCGAAATGCAGCGCGACGCCTGGTACAGCTCCATGCGCTCGGCCAGCGAGCTGGCCAGCCCCGAGGCGGTGGGCCGTTACGCCGCAGAGCGTGCCTTGTCTCGCTTGGGCTCGCGCAAGATCGCCACGACCGAATGCCCGGTGTTGTTCGAGTCGACGGTGGCGGCCGGTTTGCTGGGTGGTTTTGTGCAGGCCGTGAGCGGCGGTGCGCTTTACCGCAAGAGCAGTTTCTTGCTCGATTCACTGGGCAAAAAAGTATTCCCCAAACACATCGACATCTTTGAAGATCCGTTTGTGTTGCGCGGCAAAGGCAGCTCGCCTTTTGACGATGAAGGTGTGCGCTCAGCGCCGCGCGATGTGGTCAAGGCAGGCCGTGTGGAAGGTTATTTCCTGTCGAGCTACTCGGCACGTAAGCTGGGCATGAAGACCACCGGCAACGCCGGAGGCTCGCACAACCTGACCATGACTTCGCGCCTGACCCGCGCCACCGACGATCTGGACGAGATGCTGCGCAAGCTGGGCACAGGCTTGTTTGTGATCGAGCTGATGGGGCAGGGCGTGAACTACGTCACAGGCGACTATTCGCGCGGTGCCAGAGGCTTTTGGGTCGAAAACGGCCAGATCGCTTACCCGGTGCACGAGATCACCATCGCGGGCAACCTCAAAGACATGCTCAAGGGCATCGAGGCGATTGGCTCGGATGCCTACAACATGGGTGCAAAAACCACGGGGTCGATCTTGGTCAACCGCATGAAGGTGGCGGGCAGCTGATCTGGCTCATGCACCATGCAAAACGGGAAGCCATGCTTCCCGTTTTTTGTGGTGTCGCGTGCGCTCAGCCCGCCAGCGCAGCTTTGACCGCTGCAGACACCAGGCCCATGTCGGCCTTGCCAGCCAATTGGGCTTTGACGGCGCCCATGACTTTGCCCATGTCGCCAGGGCCCACTTTCTTGCCCATTTCTTCGCCGAGTTTGGCCACGATGGCTTGCACCGCCGCAGTCACTTCTTCAGCCGACATGCGCTCGGGCAGGTAGGCCAGCAACACGGCCATCTCGGCTTTTTCCTTGTCGGCCAAATCCTGGCGAGCGGCCTGCTCGAACGCGGCGATGGAATCCTTGCGCTGCTTGATCAGCTTGTCCACGATGGCCACCACAGCCACATCGTCCAGCACGACGCGTTCGTCCACCTCTTTTTGCTTGAGCGCAGCCAGCAGCAAGCGGATGGTGCCCAGACGTTCGCTGTCCTTGGCGCGCATGGCGGTTTTCATGTCTTCGGTGATCTGGTCTTTCAAGCTCATGTAGGTCTCCTGGGGTGGTCAAAAGGGGAGGCATAAACAACAAAGCCCGCCTGAGCGTCCTCCAGCGGGCTTGTTTGCAGACCCTGACGGGTCAACAAAAAAAGATGCTCAATACATCTTCTTGGGCAGCTGCATGCTGCGCACGCGCTTGTAGTGACGCTTCACAGCGGCCGACTTCTTGCGCTTGCGCTCAGTCGTTGGTTTTTCGTAGAACTCGCGGGCACGCAGGTCTGTCAGCAGGCCGAGTTTTTCGATGGTGCGCTTGAAGCGACGCAGTGCGACGTCAAACGGCTCGTTTTCTTTCACGCGGATGGTGGTCATTGAATCAAATTTCCAAAATGTGTGCCGGTCGCAGTTTCAAGGAAGATCGTGCCTTGAAACCCGATGACGGCGGTTCCCCGTCACGAACTAGTATTTGGCAGACGGGGGTTTGCCAGCAAAGACCGCCATTATAGCCCGAGCTAAGGCGGTTTTGGGCCTTGTCTGTCGCTTGTTTGCGCAGACGGCGGCGGACCGAACACGTTGACCCGCTGAAAATAGGCAGTGCAGGCCCTGCTCTAAAATGACAACCAAATGAATAAATTCATCAAAAAACTGATGGGCATCGGTCGGCTGGGCCTGGCTTGCCTTTGTGCGCTGCCCATGGGCAGCTGGGGCCAAATGCCCACGAAAAGTGCCACTGTGCCTGGCGTCAAAGCGCCCACGGTGGTGGTGGTGCTGGCGGGTGGTGGGGCCAAAGGCTTTGCCCATTTGTCGGTGTTGCGTCGCCTTGAAAAAGACGGCATCCAGATTTCGCGCATTGTGGGCACCAGCATGGGCGCGGTCATCGGGGGGCTGTATGCCGCCGGCATGAGCACCGACGACATCGAAGAAGTGGTGGGCGGGCTCGACCCGTCCAAAGTGGCGCTGGACCAGCTCAACCGCCTGGAGTTGCCGCCGCGCACACGGGCCTACCAACGCCAGTATCCGATTGATTTGGAGTTCGGCGTCAAACAAGGGGGCCTCAGCTTTGCCCGAGGCATGAGCGATGGCCAGCGCTTTTTGGGTTTGCTGCAGCATTTGACGACCCACATCCCCTCTGCCGTGGACTTCAATGATCTGAAGATTCCATTTCGGGCTGTGGCCACCCGATTTCGGGATGGCGAGACGCAAGTCTTTGACCGAGGTGCGCTGCACTTGGCCATCCGCGCCAGCATGGCTGCGCCTGCCGTGTTTGCACCTGTGGAGATCGATGGTGAGTCTTATGTGGATGGTGGCTTGGTCGCCAACCTGCCGATCGAAGTGGCCTTGAAGGAGGGCGCTGACGTGATCATCGCCTCCTATCTGGGCCAGCAAGAGGACGATGGCCAATCTGCGCAGTCCAGCAACGCCTTGACCGTGGCCAACCGCATGTTGGACATTTTGATTCGACAAAACGAAAAGCGGAACCTGGCTTTGCTGCGTGAGGGCGACATTTTGGTCACACCGCACCTCAAGGACGTGGGGTTCTCAGACTTCAATCGGGCAGCCGAAATCATCACGCGCGGCAACCAAGCGGTGCAGGAAGTTCAAGGCCGTTGGCAGGCGATGTCGGCGCGTGTGATTGAGGCCCAGCGCTTGAGTGAACCCTCACGCAAGCTGGCGTTTGATGAGCGCGAAAAAAGGATCGTCGAGATTCGCCCGGTGGGTAACCAGGATGTCCCTGCCAGTTACATCGAGGCGGTGATGGCCCCCTTGCTGGGCAAAGACTTCGTGTCGGCGACTGCGGCTGAGCGAGTCGACTGGCTCTACACCAGCGGCTACTTTGAGCGCGTGAGCTACAGCCTGTCGCAAATCCGGGACGAGCAATACGCCTTGCTGGTGCATGTGCAGGAAAAGCCCTATGGCCCCCACTTTTTCAAAACCTCTTTGGGGTTTTCAACCGAGCAAGGTGGGATGAACCAGTTCTCGATGGGCGTGGGTTACCGCCGTCCGTGGCTCACAGCTTCGGGACTGGAGTTGGGGCTGGACGCTCGCTTTGGCACGCAGTCTGAATTCTCAGCGCGCCTGTACCAGCCGCTGGGCCTCAGGTGGGGGGCCGAGACCGCGCTCACCTACGGGCGCAACACCATGCCTGTGTATGCGCCAGACACGTCTGACACGGCGTACAAAAATAAAAAGCTGGCCTATGTGAATGTCACCACGCAGTCGCTGGACGCCCAGATGGTGTACGAGTGGGACCGCAAAGCCACCGTCAAACTGGGCTGGACGCAAAGCGGGATTCGGTATGAGCCCGATACGGTGTTTTACTACCCAGGAAGCACCACCCCAGTAGAGAACATGAGCTTGTACTACAACGGCTTGAAGCTGCAATTGCATGTGGACCAATTGGACTCGTGGAGCTTCCCAACGCAGGGGTACGCACTGACCGCCACGGTAGAAGAAGGCATGTCGGGCAACCCATACCGCAACATGCGCCTGAGTGGGCGATGGGCCATGTCGCATCAGGCGCACATCTTGAACCTCGGACTCAACTTAGGGCGTGACACCTTGCCCACGCAATGCGGTTCGTGCAACAACCCCAGCAACCTGTTTCTAGGGGGCTTTCAATTCATGGGGGCTTACCGCATGGCTCAATTGGCGGGTGACCAATTGGCCCACGCACAAGCCACCTACATGTACCGGCTGTCCGATGGCGGCATCTTGAAACAACGCACCTTTGTGGGCACCGTTCTGGAAGCCGGCGATGCTTGGTACAGGGACGACCCTGCGAGCCATGTGACACGCTACAGCGCCAGTTTGTTTGTGGCGATTGACTCCAAGATCGGTGACATCTACCTGGGCGCAGCCCGTGGCACGCGGGGCGCGAGCAACGCCTTCCTGCAGCTGGGTCGGCGCTTCAGTTTTTGATCAACTGCCCGCTGCGGGCAGCGCCTGTCCACAGGCGTTGGCGCTGGCCCAGGCCCACTGGAAGTTGTAGCCGCCCAGCCAGCCGGTCACGTCGATCACCTCGCCAATGAAGTACAGCCCGGGCTGCTTGGACTCCATGGTCTGCGAGGACACATCGCGTGTGTCCACGCCGCCCAGTGTGACCTCGGCTTTTTTGTAGCCTTCACTGCCTGTGGGCGTGAGTGACCAGTTCGAGAGGGCTTCGGCCAGTTGGGTCATCGCCTTGTCGGGCACGTCCGGGCAAGAGCGCTGCAAGGCGGGGTTCTGGCCCACCCAGGCTTCAGCCAGTCGGCTGGGCACCAGCGTGGCCAGCTCGTTGCCCAGCAGTTTTTTGGAGCGCAGCTTGGCCTCTTGCAAGCGAGCAGGCAGATCCACTTCGGGGGCCAGGTTCAGACGTATCGTTGCGCCGTCCTGCCAATAGCTCGAAATCTGCAACACACCCGGTCCGGACAGGCCCCGGTGCGTGAACAGCAGGTCTTCGTCAAAGTGCATGCGGTTTTTCTTGTCGCCGGTCGAGATGCCCACGGGCAAAGCCAGCCCCGCCAACTGGGCATAAGGTGCCCAGGCGTCGCCGTTAAATGTCAGGGGCACCAAACCGGCGCGGCGCTCCACCAGGCGCAGGCCAAACTGTGTGGCCAGCTCGTAGCCCCAGCCCGTGGCACCGATCTTGGGGATGGACAGGCCGCCCGTGGCCACCACCAGCGAGTGCGTTTGCACCGGGCCTTGGGTCGTCTCCAGCGCGTAGCCGCCCTCGGCCAGGTGGCGCACAGCCTGCACGCCGCAGCCCGTTTGCAGTGTCACGCCGCCCGCCTGGCATTCGGCCAACAGCATCCGGATGATGTCTTCGGCCGAATGGTCGCAAAACAGCTGACCCTTGTGCTTTTCGTGGAAGGCGATGCCGTGCTTTTGCACGAGATCGATGAAGTCTTGCGGCGTGTAGCGCGACAATGCCGAGCGGCAAAAATGCGGGTTCTGGCTGATGAAGTGTTTTTGTGGGGCCGATGCGTCCAGCAAGCGGTTGGTGAAGTTGCAACGCCCGCCGCCTGAGATGCGGATTTTTTCGGCGACTTTGTCGCTGTGGTCAAGCACCAGCACCTTCAGGCCGCGCTGGCCCGCCACGCCCGCACAAAACAAACCGGCCGCCCCGGCACCCACAATCACTGCATCCCATTGGTTCATGCGGGAGAGTGTAGCTTGGTTACCTGTTTCTTATGCGCATGATATGCGCATAAAATGAGACCAAATGGAGGGCGCTATGCCAACGTTTGAATCCATCGCTAAAAAACCAGTCAACCTCTCCCTCAGCGAAGCGCTGGTGCAGGAGTCCCGCGCCTATTGCGGCAACCTCTCGGCCAAGGTTGAAGAAATGCTGCAGGCGTATGTGCTGGCTGAGCGGCAGTCTCGCCAGCAGCACCGGGAGCAAGCCCAGCGGGCTGTGACGGACTGGAACGCGCTGCATGATGCCTCTGGCTCTTACGCCGATGAGCACTCCACGCTCTGAAACCTGAGAAATGCCGCAATACGATGTTCACCTGAACCCAGGCCCCATGCGGGCCACCGTGCCCATGGTGGTCGTGGTGCAGTCTTCGCTGTTTGACGGTTACCGTCGAAGGGTCGTGGTCCCGCTTGTGCTGCGCTCGGCCTTAGCAGCCGGGGCCAAAGTGGCAGGCACGCGCATGAACCCAGTGTTCAAAATCAAGGGTCAGACCTTGGTGTTGCACCCGCTGGACATGGTGTCTGTGGCCATCGAGCAGTTGGGCCAGTGTGTGGGCAATCTGGCCGATCAGGGGCAGGTGATCGCCGATGCCCTCGATGAGCTGCTCACGCGCAGCTGGGGCTGAAATCAAGCCACTTTTTGTGAGGCATTTGGCTGCGTGGCCCACGCCCGCGCACCTTGCACCACATCACCCACCACGATGATGCTTGGGCTTTGCAAGCCTTCGCGCGCGATGGTGTTGGCCACTTCACCGAGTGTCGTCAGCGCTTCACGCTGCTGGGGCAAGCTGGCGTGCTGCACGATGGCCACGGGGGTGTGTGCGGGAAGGCCTTGCAACAAACCAACCCTGATGTGCTCCAGACTGCTCACGCCCATATAGATGACCAACGTCAGTTTGGCCTGACGTGCGGTGGCCGCCAGTTGAGCCCAATCGGTACCGCTGTCGCCGGGTTTGGCGTGGCCGGTCACAAACACCACGCCATGCGCGTGTTCGCGGTGGGTCAAAGGGGCGCCCAGGCTGCTCATGCCCGCCAAACCCGAGGTGATGCCGTTGACCACCTCGACGTCGATGCCTGCTGCGCGCAAATGTTCGACTTCTTCACCGCCCCGGCCAAAGATGAACGGGTCGCCGCCTTTGAGGCGCACCACCTGCTCGCCTTCTTGCACGGCGGTGATCATCAGTTTGTCAATGAAGGCCTGCGGCGTGCTCTTGCAGCCGCCGCGCTTGCCTACATGCACGATGCGGGCGTTGGGCGAGGCGTGTTCGAGCACAGCGTCGTTGACCAAATCGTCCACCAAAATGACCGTGGCACTGGCAATCGCTTTCACGGCTTTGAGGGTCAGCAGCTCCGGGTCGCCGGGGCCTGCACCGACCAAGGTGCAGCGGCCTGTGATGGGTGTGTTCATGGTTTCACCTCGTGCAGGATGTGTTGGACTTGCAGTGCCAGTGCGGCGGGTACAGGCAATTCACCGCGCAATACCCGCTGGATGTAAGCCGCTGTGGCCACCGCGTCTGGGCTGGGCAACTCAGGCACTTGCACGAGAGAGCCTTCTTGCGGGGGCTGCACACGCCGCGTTTGCCCGTCTTTGAAAACATCCATCGCAGGCGTGCGCCGGGCATCGGCCACGCTCTCGCCTTCGGTGCCGCGCAGCAGCAGGGCGTGTTGGCCTGTCAGGGCAAAGGTGGCCGACATGGACAGCAAATATTCGGGGTGGGTGTAGCTGCTCACCACCAGAGCTGGGCCATCGCAGGGGTTCATGAGTTTGACAAGGCTGTGCCCGGGGTTGCGCAGACCCACCACGCGGCGCACGGAAAGCAGGCGCTCCAGCCCGGCGTTCAGCATGCCCGTGGGCACAAACACCGCTTCACCGGCTTTCACTTGCGGTGAATGGCCAGAAGCAGCCATGCCCAACTCGGCCAGCACCGCCTGGCTGCTCACCCGCTTGTCTTCGGTGGCCGTGCCGTGCATCACCACCGCCACGCCTTCACGGGCCACTAACAGGGCCAACAAGGGCGTGAGGACGGGCAGTTTGCGTGCGCCGTTGTAGCTGGGCAGCACCACGGTGGGCACTCGACCTGTAGGGACTTTGTGCAGCCGAGCATGGGTAGCGTCCAGAAAGCCGGCCATCTCTTCGGGCGTCTCGCCCTTGATGCGCATGGCGATGCAAAACGCGCCCAGCTCCAGGTCACTCACTTGCTGGTCGAGGATCAGGCCCATCAGGTCAGCGGCTTGTACGCGGC
>CANBTZ010000070.1 GCA_947372495.1 Comamonadaceae bacterium
CATCTTGGCCACACTCTCGGGCAGGTGCAGATCGTCGCCGTCGACCATTTGCAGGCCCAGGCGCTCGCCCAGGGCTTGGGCCATGGTGGACTTGCCGCAACCGGAGACCCCCATGATGATCAGGCGCAAAGTCGGTGTGCCCATGTCGGTTCGTGGCATGTGGGCCGGGATCACTTCACCATCGCCGTGCACTCGGGCACGGGCGTGCGCAAGGGCTGGCCCGATGTGCCTGCCTGCATGTTGGCAAAAGCCAGATCGGCCATGGCCTGGCGTGTTTCGGTGGTGGCGCTGGCCATGTGCGGGGTCAGCACCACGTTGGGCATGGCCCAGAGTGCCTCGGGCACGTTCGGCTCGTTGGCGAAGACATCGAGGCCCGCGCCCGCGATGGTGCCGTTTTGCAGGGCAGCGATCAGGGCCTCTTCATCGACCACGCTGCCGCGTGCCACGTTGATCAAAAAGCCGCGTGGGCCCAGGGACTTGAGCACCTCGGCGTTGATCAGGTGCTTGGTGCCAGCGCCGCCGGGGGTGATGACCACCAAAAAATCCACGTTCGCGGCCAGCTCGGCAGGCGTTGCAAAGAACTCGAAGCCGGAATCGGGCTTTTCAGAACGGGCGGTGTACGCGATCGACATGCCAAAACCGCTGGCGCGCCGGGCAATGGCTTTGCCAATGCGGCCCAGACCCACGATGCCCATCCGCGCCCCCGATACCTTGCGGCCCAAGGCGATGGGGCCACTGGGCCACTGGCCTGCTCGCACAAACTGGTCGGCCTGCGGGATGGTGCGGCCCGCCGACAGCACCAGGCCCATGGCCAGATCGGCCACATCGTCGGTCAGCACATCGGGCGTGTGGGTGACGGGGATGCCGTGCTCGATGGCGGCGGCCACATCCACGCCGTCGTAACCCACGCCAAACACCGACACCACTTTGGCGTTCGGCACTTGCGCCAGCAGGCTGCGCGGAACGCTGGCCTCGCCCGTACCGGCCACGCCCACAATGCGTGGGGCGAGCGCGGCAAAAGCAGCCGGGTCGGTGATGTGGGTGCGGTCGTGCACGGTGTAGACCGACGCCAGCGCCTGTTGGTAGAAGGGGTGGAGCTTGGCCACCGCCAGCACATCGGGTTTGGACACGTCAATCTCCAGTCGGACAACAGGGTTTGGACAGCGCTGTCCAAAAAATTCAAAAAAAAGCGAGTGCGAAGATTGCAGCGTTGGATTCACGGATCAGGGTTTTCCACGAATCACTCAATACTTCGCCCCCCACTTTGGGATAGCGCTATCCTATCGACTGTTGCACAGAATCTTTCCCCGGATTAACCCTTGCCCAACGCTTCCGACCCCTCGCCCAAACCGCTCAAGAGCCACCGCGCCACCGGCCGCGTCACCCTGAGTGATGTGGCCCGCGCCGCAGGGGTGAGCCCCAGCACCGTTTCTCGCGCTCTGCGCGGCGAAAGGGCGGTGGACCCGGCCTTGATCGAGCGGGTGCAAGCCGTGTCTGACAAGCTCGGCTATGTGCCTGACCCGGCGGCCCGAGCGCTGGCTTCGCAGCGCAGCAACCATGTGGCCATCCTGATCCCGCTGTTGTCGAACGCTTTGTTTGTGGACCTGCTCGACGCGGCCCAGAAAACCCTGCGCGCAGGCGGCTACCAGACCCTGATGGGCGTGACCCACTACGACGCCAGCGAAGAAGAGCAACTGCTGCGTGAGCAACTGCTGCACCGCCCCGCAGGCCTCTTGGTCACAGGGCTGGACCACAACCCGGCCACCCGCAAGCTCATGGCCAGCAGCCAGGTGCCCTGCGTGCACCTGATGGACTTGCCCGCTGCTGACCGTGATGACGCACCGTACTGCGTGGGCTTTCGGCAGACCGATGCGGGTGCGGCCATGACGCGGCATTTGTTGCAGACGGGCCGCAAGCGCATTGCGTTTGCGGCTGCGCAGCTGGACCCGCGGGTGATGCAACGCCTGTACGGCTGGCGCAGTGCTTTGCAAGAAGCTGGCTTGTACGAGCCCACGCTGGAGTTTTTGAACCCTGCCCCCTCTTCGCTGGCTTTGGGAGGGGTGTTGTTTGAGCAAATCATGCAGCAGCGCCCGGCGGTGGATGCCATCTTCTTTTGCAACGACGACTTGGCGCAAGGTGCGCTCATGGCCGCATTGCGCCTGGGCGTCTCGGTGCCGGGTCAAGTCGCGATGGCGGGCTTCAACGACCTGACCGGCAGTGACCAGATGCTCCCGCCCCTGACCACCGTGCGCACACCGCGTGCACACATTGGGCAAGCCGCAGCGCAAATGCTGCTCAGTCTCATGCGCGGCGAGCAGCCCGAAGCGCCTCAGCTGGATTTGGGGTTCGAGATCGTTCAGCGCCAAAGCAGCTGAATTAGGCCGCCTTGTATGAGCCCCGCCCTCGAGGCGATGGCAGGTCGGCTAAGGCCTGATCGCGGCGAGGGCGCCGCTCCCACTAAAGGGGAGGTTCGTGGTGCTTTGTAGGAGCCCCGCCCTCGGGGCGATGGCAGGTCGGGGAAGGCCTGAACGCGGTGAGAGCGCCGCTCCTACAAGGGATTCAGGTCAAGGGACCGCGCAGCACGTTGATCAAAGCCTCGCCGCGGCTGAGGCGTCCAATGTTGTCGGCCAAGGTTGCCTGGCGGCGGCGCACCGTGCCAGAGGTCCAGCCCGACATGTGGGGCGTCATCAGCACGTTGTCGAGCGATGCGAAATCAAACTGCGATGGCGCGCACTCGGTCTGTGTGGGCGTGGGGTACTGGTACCAGGTGTCGATCACCGCGCCGCCGATGCGGCGATGGCGCAAGGCCTCGTACAAGGCTTTTTCGTCGATCACGGCGCCGCGCCCCACATTGAGCAGCACCGCGTCAGGTCGCATGGCTGCGATGGCCGATGCGCCTACCAGGCCCTGTGTGTTGTCGGTCAGGGGCAGGCTCACCACCACCGCATCGCAGGTGCCCATGAAGTCGTTCAGCGCCTCCAGCGCCCAGCTGCGGTCTACCAGCGGGTGCGCGACGTTGCTGCGGTTGGCCACATGCACCTGCATGCCCAGGGCTTTGGCGCGTTGGGCCACGGTCTGCGCAATGTGGCCAAAGCCCACCAGGCCCAAGGTCTGCTCGCCCAGCTCGGTACGCAAGGCCCCGGGGCGGCCCGCAAAAAAGGTCCAGCGCTGCTGACGCAAATCTTGGTCGGCCTGCGCCAGTGGCACATGGCGCATCAGCAAGGCGGCGATCACGTATTCGGCGATGGCGTTTTCGTGGCCAAAGCAGTTGGCCAGGGTGCACCGTGTGGGCAATAGGGCGGTGTTGATCGCATCGGTGCCAGCCGACGGCGCATGGAACAGCCGGGCGTTCAGAGGCTGGGGCATGTGTTCGTTCAGCTGCACGCCAACCACCACGTCGGCGGTCTCAAAGTGCTCGCGCTCACCGGGCCGATTCAGCGCATCGCTCAGGTCCAACACCCGGTGCCCGGGCGCGATCAGCGCTTCAAAGCCTTGGCGGAAATTGGCCGCGTTCTGGCCATGAAAAACGATCTTCAAAGAGGTGTTGGGCATGGCGTCTCGCGGGCTTGTGCGGTGAATGAGGCCTGTGCTGTGCTGGCCCCTGATGGGTTGGGACTATGCCAGAGCCCGGACAGCAGTCCGCCTCAGTCTGTTGGCTCGGTGACAATCACGGCATCTTGACCCTCATGGAACGCCTGTCATGACCCACTTGAACAAAGTCATCCTTTTCACCGATACCGATGGCCGTGCCCGCTTTCGCGAAGAAGCGCTGCCCCTGACCGAGGGCACGCCGCAAAGCCAGTTGTCGCCGCTGATGCCTTCAGGTGGTTTTCAGCTGCGCCAAAGCCCGGTGGGTTTTCGCAGCAGCTTCCATTGCACGGGCACACCGCAGTGGCTGTTTGTGCTGCAAGGGCAGATGGAGATCTTTTTGCAAGACGGCAGCTCGCGCATTTTTGGTCCGGGCGAGCATTTTTACTCGGCCGACACGCTGCCCGAGGGCGCAACGTTCGACCCCACCATCCATGGCCATTGGAGCCAACAGGTCGGCTCCGAACCTTTGGTGACCTTGTTCGTGCGCGACTGATTGGACAAAAAAAGAGCCCGCATGCAGCGGGCTCCTTTGGGTGCTTGGGCGCAATCGATCAGCGACCGAAACCGCGGCCACCGCCGCCGTTGCCACCACGGTTACCACCGCCGTAGCCTCCACCACCGCCGCCGCCGCCATGGCGGCGACCGCCACTGGCCAAGCTGTCGATGCTGGTGCGTGTCGGGTCAGGTTGTCCGCTGGTGCGCACGGGTTTGCGGTTGGGCAAGTCCAGTCGTGCGAACTGGGTGGTTTTCAAGGGGTCAATGTGGCGTGGCAATTCGTCGCCATCGTTGCGGCGGCGCTCTTGCCCACCGCCTTGACCGCCGCGTCCGTGACCACGGCCATCGGCCTGGCCTTCGGGGCGAGGACCGTTGCGTGGACCCCGGCCTTGGCCTTCGCCTCGGTTGTCAAAACGACCGCCGCCGCCTTCACGGCGACCGTCGCCCTGGCCTTCAAAACGCGCTTCGCCTGGCGGGCCATTGCGGCGTGATGGGGAAGGGCCGTTGCGTGAAGGACGGGGCTGACCCTGGCCTTCGGCGCGTGCAGGGCGTTGACCGCCACCGCCGCCACCGCCACCCGCGACCTTGTTGTCGCGGATGCGTTGCATCATGTCCTGGCGTGCGGCCTTGGCGGCAGCGGCCATCACATCGCGGCTCGGTGGGCGGCCTGCGCCACCCCACAGGGTTTGGCGACCCATGGCGATGGGTTCAGCCACTTCGCCTGCGTCTGGGCCAAAGCCTTCGAGCATCTGCACCTGAATTTCTTGCTTGGTGAAGCGCTCGATTTCCATCATGAAACCTTCTTCGTCCAGGCACACCAGGCTGACGGCTTCGCCAGCGGCGCCTGCACGGCCTGTGCGGCCAATGCGGTGGACGTAGTCTTCCGAGATGTTCGGGATTTCGTAGTTCACGACGTGCGGCAAGTCCTCGATGTCGATGCCGCGTGCTGCGATGTCGGTGGCCACCAGGGCGCGGATGTCGCCGCTCTTGAAGCCCGCCAGGGCTTGCGTGCGGGCGCTCTGGCTCTTGTTGCCGTGCAGGGCCATGGCCTTGACGCCGTTCTTGGTCAAGAAGTCGGCCACGTTGTTGGCACCGAACTTGGTGCGTGTGAACACCAGCACCTGGCTCCAGTTGTTTTTCTGGATGATGTGCAGCAGCACGTCTTTTTTCTTGTTGCGGCCCACCGGGTGGATCACCTGCGAGATGCGCTGCACCGTGGTGTTGCGGGGCGTGACCTGGATGCTTTGCGGGTCTTTGAGCAGGTTGTTTGCCAGCTCGCGGATCTCGTCACTGAAGGTGGCCGAGAACAGCAGGCTTTGTTTGTCTTTGGGCACCAAAGCCAGGACTTTTTTCACGTCGTGAATGAAGCCCATGTCCAGCATGCGGTCGGCTTCGTCCAGCACCAAAATTTCGACGGTGGACAGGTCCAAATGGCCCTGGCCTTGCAGGTCCAGCAGACGGCCTGGCGTGGCCACCAGAATGTCCACGCCTTTTTTGACGCGGTTGATTTGCGGGTTCATGCCCACGCCACCAAAGATCACGGTGGAGTCGAGCTGAAGGTGTTTGCCGTAGTCGCGCACGGACTCTTCGACCTGCGCCGCGAGTTCGCGGGTGGGGGTGAGCACCAAGGCTCGGATGGCTTTGCCGCCAAAGCGGTTTTTACCGGGTTCGCTCAGGCTCAGCTTGTGCAGCATGGGCAGGGTGAACGCAGCGGTTTTGCCGGTGCCGGTTTGGGCGCCAGCGAGCAAGTCGTGCCCGGCCAGAACGGCGGGAATGGCTTGTGCCTGGATGGGCGTTGGGGTTTCGTAACCGAGCTCGCGCACGGCTTGCATGATGGCCGGAGCCAAATTCAATTCTTCAAAGTTCATCTAAGGAGCGCCACACTGGCGCATGGGATCGGTCCGTTCCGTTGTGGGAATCACAACAGCCAGTCGTGGCCGATCTGTCTCAAGGGGTGGGCATGGAAACCGCAGGCGCTTGTTTTGAGCGTTGCCCGGGTCAGGCCCCAGCAGAAATGCTGATGTTGCAGCAACTGGTGGTCTGCAACTGCGCACATTGTCGCACAAAGAAGATAAATGGCCCTGGAGACCCCTGACGCATCCCCAAATGCATCAGGGGTTGGGGTTCAGTTGAAGCCTGCGATGGCCTTGACTTCGAGGTATTCCTCCAGGCCAAAGCGGCCCCATTCGCGTCCGTTGCCCGACTGCTTGTAGCCGCCAAAGGGGGCGGTGCGCTCGTTGGGCACGCCGTTGAGGTTGATGTTGCCCGCACGCAGCCGACGGGCCACAGCGCGCACGCGGTCTTTGTCGCCGCCAGACACATAACCGGCCAAGCCATAAGGTGTGTCGTTGGCCATGCGAATGGCGTCTTCGTCGTCGGCGTAACCGATGATGACCAACACTGGGCCGAAGACTTCTTCGCGGGCAATGGTCATGTCGTTGCGCACATTGCCAAAAATGGTGGGGCGCACCAGGTAGCCTGCGCTGTAGCCCTCAGGGCGGCCGGGGCCGCCAGCGACCAACGTGGCGCCTTCTTCGATGCCCTTGGCGATCAGGCCTTGGATCTTGTGCCATTGGGTCTCGTTGACCACAGGCCCCATTTGGGTGTCGTCGGCGCGCGGGTCACCGGCTTTGGTTTTGTCTGCCACGGCCTTGGCGATGGCCATGACCTCGTCCATGCGCGACTGAGGCACCAGCATGCGGGTGGGCGCATTGCAGGACTGACCGGAGTTCAAAAACACATGCGCCACGCCACCGCTGACCGCTTTTTGGAAGTCTGCATCGTCCAGGATGATGTTGGGCGACTTGCCACCCAGCTCTTGGCTCACACGCTTGACGGTGGGGGCCGAGCGCTGCGCCACGTCGATGCCTGCGCGGGTCGAGCCTGTGAAGGACATCATGTCGATGCCTGGGTGCTCGCTCATGACGGCGCCCACATCGGGGCCCAGGCCGTTGATCAGGTTGAACACCCCGGCAGGCACACCCGCTTCGTGCAGGATTTCGGCAAAGATCAGCGCGCAGCTGGGGGTGTACTCAGAGGGCTTGAGCACCATGGTGCAGCCTGCGGCTAAAGCCGGGGCCACTTTGCAGGCGATCTGGTTCAGTGGCCAGTTCCAGGGCGTGATCATGCCGACCACGCCAATGGGCTCGCGGACCACCTCGGCGTTGCCGATGGTTTCTTCAAAGTCGTAATCCTTGAGCACGCCCAGCGTGGCCACGATGTGCCCGAGACCCGCCCCGACCTGCATTTTTTCGGCAAATGCCAGGGGCGCACCCATCTCGTCAGAGACGGCAGCGCCCAGGTCCTTGGCGCGGGTCTTGTAGACCTCGATGATGCGGGTCAACAGCGCGACTCGCTCTTCGCGGGTGGTCTGGCTGAAAGTTTCAAACGCACGCCGTGCGGCGGCCACGGCCTTGTTCACGTCCTCAGCATTGCCCAAGGCAATGTCGTACAGGGCTTGTTCGGTGGCGGGGTTGATGACGGTGCGGGTTTTGGCCTGGGAGGGCTCAACCCATGCGCCGTCGATGTAAAACTTCTGATGTTGGACCATGGTGTGCTTTGAATGGAGGGGTTGAAACAAACCCGTTTCTACAGGGCAAACCCCGACCCGTCGGTACACCTTGGTGACATGCATGGGTTGAAACCCCAGTGTCCTTGGCCAGCGCAGGCCCATAAACTGGTGCCAAACCATTCCATCAAGGCCCTGTCCATGAACAATTCCTCTGTGCGCCGTTCCGTTCTCTTGATGAGCGGGCTGACTTTGACGCTGGCCATGGTTGGCCCGGTTGCGGCGCAGACGGCCAAATGGCCCTCCAAGCCGGTCAAGATCGTGGTGGCCTTCCCCCCGGGTGGCCTCACTGACGCATACGCTCGCAACTTTGGCGATTACCTGTCCACCAAGCTGGGCGTACCCGTGGTCATTGAAAACAAACCCGGTGCCGGGGCCATCATCGGCATCGATGCGGTGGCCAAAGCGCCTGCCGACGGCTACACCCTGAGCATGAGCACTTCGGGCACGTACTGGCAAAACCGCATCCTGTACACCAAGCTGCCCTACAGCTTGGACAAAGACCTCACGCCTGTGACCGTGTTCCCCTCGGGTCCGCTGGTGGTGGGCATCCACGACAAGATTCCGGCCAAAAACATGGCCGAGTTTGTGGCCTGGGCCAAAAAGAACCCGACCTCGATGGGCACCTACGCGCCGGGCTCTTACCCGCACATGGTGGCCGACCAGACCAACCGCCAGCAGGGCACGCAGATCCAGTCGGTGCACTACAAGGGCGAGGCCGCCATGTGGCTGGATGTGGCTTCGGGCCAATCGCAAATTGCCGTGGGCAGTTTTCAGGCTTTCAACGCTATGGCCGCTCGCGGCGTGCGCGCCATTGGCGTGACGGGCAGCTACCGCTCGCCCAAGCTGCCCGATGTGCCCACCTTGTCTGAGCAGGGCAACACCGAAAAGCTGGTCACGCTCGAAGGCGGTCTGCCGCTGGTGGCCCCTGCAGGCACGCCCGAACACATTCTCAAACGCCTGGCCGACGAGGCGGTGGCCTGGTCCAACACCGACAAGGCCGCCAAGCTGCGTGAAACCTTCGCCATCCCCAACAAACCCAAAAACCTGGCCGAGACCCGCAAGGACTGGGAGAGCGAAGTGCCTGTCTGGATCAAGCTGGCGGTGGACTTGGGGATCAAGCTCGACTGAACTGCGCAAAATTTCGAAAACAAAGCATCAGTCTTCTTCTATTCAGAAGTGATCAATGACACGGTTGTTCTCAAATCGTTTGCGACATTTTGATATGGGCGATTTGCCCACCGAATTGCTGGCGCGTGATGCCCATGCGCCAGAACTCAAAGCCGCTTCACCTCAGGATCAAAATCCTGCCGGTCCGAATTCGGTCAATGAGGCCTTGTCAGCGTATCAAGCTTTATTTGAAAAATATCTGGAGGGTGAGACAGCCATTGCCCGAGCACCGCTGCCTGATGATTTGAGCATTCGGAGCAAAAACCTCAAAGCGTCAGCATATTTTTTAGATGCCACCCTGGCCGGTGTGTGTGCCATTGAGGCCCATGATGTTTTGCCGAAATCGGCCTCAAATCACACCCATGCCATGGTTTTTCTCATTGAATTCAGCCGTGAGCCTCAATCAGAAGAACCCGGCGCATCCTGGATTCATGGCAGCAACAAAGCCAGAACAGATGCGCGCGCCACTGAAGTGGCTGTTGTATTGGCTGGATATGTTCGAGCCATGGGGTACAGCGCCCGCGGCCATGTAAGGGGCAATACGCATTTCAACCTTGAGGTTTTGGCGCAACGCGCTGGCATTGCTCGGTGTGAAAACGGCGTTCTCAAAATGCCTTTTCTGAAAGGTGGCTTTGCACTGGCCGCTGTCAGCACCGATTTACCTTTAGAGCTTGATCTTCCCATAGCGACTCATGCCTCCTTGGACTGGCCGGACTCCGACGCTTACATGGGCAAGCTGGGCACTCGTCCTGGTTGGGCTGAATCGGAAGCCGAACTGCGCCCTTTGCATTGGGGGCGTTACCCCATGGAGTCATTGAAACGGGTGCCAGAACCCACAACGCTGATTCTTCGTGACGAGATCATTCGCAACAGCAAACGTGCCGATTTATTCACGCGTGCATTGGCAGGCGACTTGGGTGAAAAAGCCAAGGTGCAGCGCACGCGATTTGCCACCAAACATCCACTCGCGTTTGCCATGACGCCCTTGATACGCAACATGGTGCCACTGCAGGGAACATACGAGCGACTTGTGCCTGCAGATACAACTGGAGAGTTGTCTGATCCCCAAAGAAATGCAGATGCCATCAAAGCCTTGGCGTATTTTTTAGGTGCTGATTTGGTGGGCATTTGTGAGGCCGAACCCTGGATGTTTTATTCGCATGAAGCACAACAAGGCCAAGCCATTGACCCCAGTCATAAGCACTGTGTTGTTATGTTGCTTGATCAAGGTTTTGAGACCATGGAAGGTGCATCGGGGGACGATTGGATTTCTGGTGCGCAGTCCATGCGCAGCTATATGCGTGGTGCTTTTATAGCGGGTGTCATGGGCGCTCATTTACGCCGCCTAGGATTTTCTTCTAGAGCACACACCAATGCAGAATCAGATGTACTGCACATTCCAGCAACCTTGTTGGCCGGTCTAGGCGAACTGTCTCGCATTGGTGAGTTGGTCTTAAATCCTTTCATCGGACCGCGCTCAAAAAGCGTTTTGCTGACCACAGACTTGCCCTTGGCGTTTGACCAGCCCATTGATTTTGGCTTGCAGTCTGTTTGCAACATGTGCCTTAAATGTGCACGAGAATGCCCATGCAATGCCATCCCTTTTGGCCCCAAGGTGATGTTCAATGGCTATGAAATATGGAAGCCCGATGTTGAAAAGTGTGGCAAGTACCGCTTGACGAATATGAAGGGTTCGGCCTGTGGACGTTGCATGAAAACTTGTCCATACAACAGGGAAGACCTTGTTGAATCGGCTCGTCTCCTTGAGCTTTCAATGAAGGTGCCTGGTGCGAGAAGAGCACTCATTGACTACGATGATCAGATCGGCGCAGGCATGCGCAATTCGGTGAAACGATGGTGGTTTGACTTGGAAATCACGAACGGCGTGTGTGTTTCACCCAGCGGCGTCAATGAGCGTGATTTGGATTTGGATCGAACAAATAAACTCGCTAAAAATCAGAAATTGGCTTTTTTCCCGCCACATTTGCAGCCAGGTACAGAGACCACCATGGCAACCACGGTGCCACTGGACCGTGAGGCTGGACTTGATGCTTATGCCAAGGCCGAAAAACCCAGTCAGGCCAAGAAGAGAAAGAAATAAGGACGAGGCACGTACCGCTGATGATTTCATGAAGACCTGATCGACAACAAAGCCCCGGCATTTTTTGAAATGCCGGGGCTTTTTGCCTTTTGAGCCCCCTAGAATGGACGCCATAGTTCTAAAAATAAAACCCACCTCCCGGAATGACCCCCGAAGCCCAAGCCCGCGTTCAGATTGACCAACTCTTGCAAGCCGCGGGCTGGCACGTTTGCAATGTGGCCGATGCCAATATCCATGGCGCACAGGGCGTGGCCATCCGCGAATTTCCGCTCAACCCCGGCCACGGCTTTGCCGACTACCTGCTCTATGTGAACGGCAAAGCCTGCGGCGTGATCGAGGCCAAAAAAGAAGGCAGCACCCTCAAAGGCGTCGAGGTTCAGTCCGAGCGCTATGCCCAGGGCCTGCCCGCCAGCTTGCCCGCATGGCGCAGACCCTTGCCGTTTTTGTTCGAGTCCACTGGGGTGGAGACCCAATTCACCAATGGGCTGGACCCGCAGCCCCGCTCGCGCCGGGTGTTTGCGTTTTACCGGCCCGAGTTGCTGGCGCAGTGGCTGGCCTATCAGCCCGCCCAAGGGCAGAGCGCAGCCAACGACGCCCCCCAGACCTTTTTGGGCCGCATGCGTGACATGCCTGAGCTGGTCACCCAATGGGGGCAGGGCGGAGCCAACTACCAGCTGTGGCCTGCGCAAATCAAGGCGGTTCAAAACCTTGAAAAAAGCTTGGCCGCCAACAAACCCAAAGCCCTCATTCAGATGGCCACGGGCAGCGGAAAAACCTTCACCGCCATCAGCTTCATCTACCGCCTCATCAAATTTGGCGGTGCGCGGCGCGTGCTGTTTTTGGTGGACCGGGGCAACCTGGGCCGCCAAACCAAAAAAGAGTTTGACCAATGCGCATCGCCCTACAACAGCTACAAGTTTGGCGAAGAGTTCATCGTGCAGC
>CANBTZ010000071.1 GCA_947372495.1 Comamonadaceae bacterium
CGGCCCTCACTCGCTACTTGATGGTGGCGCTGATGGTGCTGGGCATGGCGTCGTACTTTCAGCTCGGGCAAGACGAGGACCCGCCTTTCACTTTCCGGGCCATGGTGGTGCGCACCTATTGGCCGGGGGCCACGGCCCAACAGGTGGCCGAACAGGTGACAGACAAGCTCGAGCGCACGCTGCAGGAAGTGCCTTATTCGGACAAGATCCGCAGCTACTCCAAGCCGGGTGAGTCGCAGATCATTCTGGAGCTCAAGGATTACTCCAAGCCCGGTGAGGTGCCGCAGGTTTGGTACACCGTGCGCAAAAAGATCGGCGACATGCGCGCCACCTTGCCGCAGGGCGTGGTGGGGCCGTTTTTCAACGACGAGTTTGGCGACGTCTTTGGCGTGATCTATGCCTTGAGTGGCGACGGTTTCAGTCCAGCAGAGGTCAAGGTTCACGCTGACCTGGTTCGCCAGAAACTGTTGCGCGTGCCCGATGTGGCCAAGGTCGAACTCTTTGGCGTGCAGGACGAAAAAGTTTTCATCGACGTCTCACAAAAGAAGATCGCCCAGATGGGCTTGGACATGGGCACGGTGCTGGCGCAGCTGGGCCAGCAAAACGCGGTCGAGTCGGCGGGCACGATGCAGTCGCCCAACGACGTGGTGCAGGTGCGCGTGGGCGGCCAGTTCCAGAGCTTGGATGATTTGCGGGCCATGCCCATCCGGGGTGGCTCCGGCGCGCAGGTGCGCTTGGGTGACCTCGCCGAGGTCAGCCGGGGCTATGTCGATCCGCCGTCTGTCAAGGTGCGCCACGAAGGCCAGGAAGTCATTGCCCTGGGCGTGAGCATGGCCAAAGGGGGCGACATCATCGCTTTGGGCCACGCGCTGGAGGGCACGGTCAAGCAGATCGAAGCCAGTTTGCCACTGGGCTTGACGCTCAAACAGGTGCAAGACCAGCCCGCAGCCGTGTCCAAATCGGTCAACGAGTTCATCAAGGTGCTGATCGAGGCGGTGGTGATCGTGTTGGCGGTGAGCTTTTTGGCACTGGGCCTGCACAAGCGCCCGGGGCAGAACCCGCTCTGGCGTCGCTGGACCTTGGACATCCGCCCCGGTCTGGTGGTGGGCATCACCATCCCGCTGGTGCTGGCGGTGACCTTTTTGGCCATGAACTACTTTGGCATTGGCCTGCACAAAATTTCGCTGGGCTCGCTCATCATCGCGCTGGGCCTGCTGGTGGACGACGCCATCATCGCGGTCGAGATGATGGTGCGCAAGATGGAAGAGGGCTACGACAAGTTCCGCGCCGCCACGTTTGCCTATGAGCTGACGGCCATGCCCATGCTGACGGGCACGCTGATCACGGCGGCGGGCTTTTTGCCCATCGGCATCGCCAAGTCGGTGACGGGTGAATACACCTTTGCCATCTTCGCGGTCACGGTGATTGCGCTGATCGTGAGCTGGGTGGCCTCGGTTTACTTTGTGCCCTACCTGGGCGCTTGGTTGCTCAAGCCACCCGCGCACGCGGTGGCGGGCGAGGGGGGCGCCCACGGCCATGACAGCGCCGAGATGTTTGATACGCCGTTTTACCGCCAGTTCCGCCGCTGGGTGACCTGGTGTGTGACGCACCGCTGGAAGACCATCGGCATCACCATCGCCCTGTTTGTGCTGGGCATCGTGGGCATGGGCAAGGTGCAGCAGCAATTCTTCCCCGATTCCAGCCGCCCTGAAATTTTGGTGGACCTGTGGCTGCCCGAAGGCGCACCTTACAGTGCCAGCGAAGAGGTGGCCAAGCGGGTCGAAAAACGCCTGGCGCAAGAAGAGGGCGTGAGCTCGGTGACCACCTGGGTGGGCTCGGGCGTGCCGCGTTTTTACTTGCCGCTGGACCAGGTGTTCCCGCAGAGCAACGTGTCGCAGCTGATCGTGCTGCCGCGTGACCTGAAGGTGCGCGAGAGCCTGCGCGTCAAGCTCCCGGCCTTGCTGGCGCAGGAGTTTCCCGAGATCCGTGGCCGTGTCAAGTTGCTGCCCAATGGCCCACCAGTGCCGTACCCGGTGCAGTTCCGCGTGGTGGGCACCGAGCCTGTGGCCTTGCGCCAGAAGGCCGAAGAGGTCAAGGCCGCAATGCGGCTCAACGCCAGCACCCGGGGTGTGAATGACAACTGGAACGAGTCGGTCAAGACCGTGCGCCTGGAAGTGGACCAGGCCAAGGCCCGCGCCTTGGGCGTGACCAGCCAGTCGATTGCTCAGGCTTCGCGCACCCTGCTGTCGGGCGCGCCTGTGGGCCAGTTCCGCGAGGGCGACAAACTGATCGACATCGTGCTGCGCCAGCCCCTGAACGAGCGCGACGCGCTGTCCGACCTGGGCCAGGCCTATGTGCCCACGGCGTCGGGCAAGTCGATTCCGCTCTTGCAGATTGCGCGTCCCGTGTTTGGGTGGGAACCGGGCGTGATGTGGCGCGAAGGCCGCCAGTACGCCATCACGGTGCAGTCCGACATCGCCGAAGGGGTGCAGGGCGCCACGGTGACGGCGCAGCTGCAGCCTGAGTTGGACAAGTTACAGGCCCAATGGGCTGCGAATGGGCAAACCGACTACCGCATCCAAGTGGCCGGCGCGGTGGAGCAAAGCTCCAAGGGCTCGGCCTCGATTGCGGCGGGTGTGCCCATCATGCTGTTCATCACCTTCACGCTGCTGATGCTGCAGTTGCAAAGCTTCAGCCGCTCGGTGCTGGTGTTCCTGACCGGTCCTTTGGGCATGGCGGGGGTGGCGGCATCGTTGCTGGCGCTGAATCGCCCGTTTGGTTTTGTGGCTTTGCTGGGGGTGATCGCGCTCATGGGCATGATCCAGCGCAACTCGGTGATCCTGATCGACCAGATCGAGCAGGACCGCGCAGCAGGTGTTGAGCCTTGGCGGGCGATCGTCGAGTCGGCCGTACGCCGTTTGCGGCCCATCGTGCTGACGGCAGCAGCGGCAGTGCTGGCCATGATCCCGCTGTCGCGCAGCGTGTTTTGGGGGCCGATGGCCGTGGCCATCATGGGTGGCCTGATCGTGGCCACCGCCCTGACTTTGCTGGCGCTGCCGGCCATGTACGCGGCCTGGTTCCGTGTGCCGCGCCCGGCAGAGGCTGCCCAGGCGGCTTGAAAAACACCGTCGCAGAGGGGAAAACCAGCACCGCCCGGACCCAAAAACAGGGTCCGGAGCGGCTAAAATAGAAAGTTGACCGATTTCAAGCGGGCGGTCAGGCCTGTGGATGGCACCCATCCCGGCCTGTTCGCCCTTTTTGTTTGGACCCGCGCGGGTGGCGAAATTGGTAGACGCACCAGGTTTAGGTCCTGACGCCAGCAATGGTGTGGGGGTTCGAGTCCCCCCCCGCGCACCACGGTTTCTGGCCCAGGCCGGAAAACGATTCAATTTTTAACCGAGAACGACAATGACAGTGACTGTTGAAACCCTTGAAAAACTGGAACGCAAGATCACCCTGACTGTGCCTGTGACGGCCATCCAGTCCGAGGTCGAAGCACGCCTGCGGAAAATGGCCCGTACGGTCAAGATGGACGGTTTCCGTCCCGGCAAGGTGCCCATGAACGTGGTGTCCCAGCGTTATGGCTACTCGGTGCAGTACGAAGTTCTGAACGACAAAGTGGGCGAAGCCTTCTCTGTGGCTGCCAACGAAGCCAAAGTGCGCGTGGCCGGTCAGCCCCGCATCTCGGAAAAAGAAGGCGCGCCAGAAGGCGAGCTGACTTTTGACGCGATTTTCGAGGTGTACCCCGAAGTCAAACTGGCCGACCTGGCCAGTACCGAAGTTGAAAAACTGACCGCTGAAGTCTCTGACGCAGCCATCGACAAGACCGTGGACATCCTGCGCAAGCAGCGCCGCACCTTTGCTCAGCGCGCTCAAGACGCCGCTGCCCAAGACGGCGACCGCGTGACCATCGACTTTGCTGGCAAGATCGACGGCGAAGCCTTCGAAGGCGGCAAGGCTGAAGACTTCCAATTCCTGGTCGGCGAAGGCCAGATGCTCAAGGAATTCGAAGACGCCGTGCGCGGCATGAAGTCCGGCGAGAGTAAGACTTTCCCCCTGGCTTTCCCAGCCGATTACCACGGCAAAGACGTGGCCGGTAAAACCGCCGACTTCTTGGTGACCATCAAGAAAATCGAAGCCGCCAACCTGCCCGAAGTGAACGAAGCCTTGGCCAAGTCCTTGGGCATCGCTGACGCAACGGTGGAAGGCCTGCGCGCCGACATCCGCAAAAACCTCGAGCGCGAAGTCAAGTTCCGCTTGCTGGCCCGCAACAAGCAAGCCGCCATGGACGCCTTGGTCGCCAAGGCCGAGCTGGACCTGCCCCAGTCGATCGTGCAGTCGGAAGTGGAGCGCCTCAAAGACGGCGCCCGCGCCGATCTGAAGCAGCGCGGCATCAAGGACGCCGACAAGGCCCCGATTCCTGACGACATCTTCCGCCCGCAAGCCGAGCAGCGTGTGCGTCTGGGCCTGGTGGTGGCTGAAGTTGTTCGCACCAACGAATTGCACGCCAAGCCTGAGCAGATCAAAGCCCACATCGAAGAGCTGGCCGCCAGCTATGAGCGTCCAGAAGACGTGTCGCGTTGGTACTACAGCGACAACCAGCGCATGGCCGAGGTCGAAGCGGTTGTCATCGAAGGCAATGTGGCTGATTTTGTGCTGAGCAAAGCCAAGGTCACCGCCAAAGCCATCTCTTTTGAAGAGTTGATGGGCCAGGCCTGATCGGTCTTGGGGTTTGCACCCGTGAATGGGGCTTGAGCCGCACTTGCAGTGAGGCTTTCAAGCCCCATCTTCTTGGTGGCTTTCCCAAATTGGTTAAAGTTGGTTTGAATTTCTGGAGAAATGATGAGCGCACTGGACATCACTAATCTGGGCATGGTGCCCATGGTCGTCGAGCAATCGGGCCGTGGCGAACGTGCCTATGACATCTATTCGCGTCTGCTCAAGGAGCGCGTGATCTTTTTGGTCGGCGAGGTCAATGACCACATGGCCAACCTGATCGTGGCGCAGCTGTTGTTCTTGGAGAGCGAGAACCCCGACAAGGACATCCACTTCTACATCAACTCCCCCGGTGGGTCGGTGACGGCCGGCATGGCGATCTACGACACCATGAACTTCATCAAGCCCGATGTGTCCACGCTGTGCAATGGCATGGCGGCCAGCATGGGGGCGTTCTTGCTGTCGGCTGGCGCCAAGGGCAAGCGTTTTTCGCTGCCCAATTCCAAGATCATGATCCACCAGCCCTTGGGCGGTGCGCGTGGTCAAGCCACCGAGATCGAGATCGCTGCGCGTGAAATCATCAAAACCCGCGAGCAGTTGAACCGCATCCTGGCTGAAAACACAGGCCAGCCGCTCGAGCGCATTGAGCGCGACACCGAGCGCGATTACTACCTGTCAGCGGACGAAGCCAAGGCTTACGGTTTGGTCGATCAGGTGATCGCCAAGCGGGCTTGAGCATGGCCGGTTGACCGGCACCTTTTGGGACGGCGTTTACCTTGCAAGGTGAGCGCCGTTTTTCTTTCGTTATCATTGACGGATATCCGGATTCCAAGGCGACATTTATGGCCGATAAAAAAGGCTCAACCACTGAGAAAAACCTGTTCTGCTCCTTTTGCGGCAAAAGCCAGCACGAGGTCAAAAAGCTGATCGCAGGTCCGTCGGTTTTCATTTGCGATGAATGCATCGATTTGTGCAACGACATCGTGCGCGACGAGCTCACCACCACCACGGTGGCTGATGGGGCCAAAGAAGGTTTGCCAACCCCCTCGGACATCAAGTCCAACCTCGACAACTATGTGATTGGCCAAGAAAAGGCCAAGCGCAGCCTGGCCGTGGCGGTGTACAACCACTACAAACGCCTCAAGCACAAAGAGAGCGCAAAGAAGGACGACGTCGAGCTGGCCAAGAGCAACATCTTGCTGATCGGCCCGACAGGCTCAGGTAAAACGCTGTTGGCGCAAACCATGGCCCGCATGCTCGATGTGCCTTTCGTCATGGCAGATGCCACCACACTGACCGAAGCCGGTTATGTGGGCGAGGACGTTGAAAACATCGTGGCCAAGCTGCTGCAGACCTGCAACTACGACGTCGAGCGTGCCCAGCGCGGCATTGTCTACATCGATGAGATCGACAAGATCACCCGCAAGTCGGACAACCCCTCCATCACCCGCGACGTATCGGGCGAGGGCGTTCAGCAGGCTTTGCTCAAGCTGGTGGAAGGCACCATGGCGAGCGTCCCCCCCCAGGGCGGTCGCAAGCACCCCAACCAGGACTTTTTGCAGATCGACACGACCAACATCTTGTTCATCTGTGGTGGCGCGTTTGCGGGTCTTGAAAAAGTCATCGAAAGCCGCACCGAATCCGGTGGCATTGGCTTTGGTGCCACGGTCAAGAGCAAAAAACAGCGCTCACTGACCGAGGTGTTCACCGATGTGGAGCCCGAAGATTTGATCAAGTTCGGTCTGATCCCCGAGCTGGTGGGCCGCTTGCCCGTGGTCGCGACTTTGGCCGAACTGACCGAAGAAGCGCTGGTGCAGATCCTGACCGAACCCAAGAACGCGGTGGTCAAACAGTTTGCCAAGCTGCTGGCCATGGAAGGTGTGGAGCTCGAAGTGCGCTCCAATGCCCTGCATGCCATTGCCCGCAAGGCGCTGGCCCGCAAAACGGGTGCTCGCGGCTTGCGCTCCATCATGGAGCAGGCGCTGATCGACACCATGTACGAATTGCCCAACGCGGTGAATGTTGAAAAAGTCGTGGTGGACGAGTCCACCATCGACGAAAACAAGCCACCGCTGCTGGTTTACCGCGAGTCGGCCAAACAGGCCTGATTGCCATGGACCGCACGCCCACGATGAAGACCCTGCGCACAGACGGGTTGAATTCTTGAGCGCAGCATCCATGTGATGCCCAAACCCTGAGGTAAAACCATGTCCGGACACCCCCCATTGCCTTCCACCCCGATCGACTTGCCGATGTTGCCCTTGCGCGACGTGGTGGTCTTTCCCCACATGGTGATTCCGCTGTTTGTGGGCCGCCCCAAAAGCATCAAGGCGCTGGAGTCGGCCATGTCGACCGACCGCCGCATCATGCTGGTCGCTCAAAAAACCGCAGCCAAAGACGAACCAGATGCTTCGGACATGTTCGATGTCGGTTGCGTCTCGACCATCCTGCAAATGCTCAAACTGCCCGATGGGACTGTGAAGGTCTTGGTCGAAGGCCAGCAGCGCGCAATGGTGCAGACCATCGTGGATGGCGAAGCCCACTTTGTGGCCACTGTTGCACCGGTAGAGGCTTCTGCCGAACTGGCCGAGCCCAGCAGCGAGATCGAAGCACTGCGCCGTGCGGTGATGCAGCAGTTTGACCAGTACGTCAAACTCAACAAGAAGATCCCGCCTGAAATCCTCACTTCCATCTCGAGCATCGACGATGCTGGCCGCCTGGCCGACACGATCGCGGCGCACCTGCCTTTGAAGCTTGAAAACAAACAGGCCGTGCTCGACCTGTCGAGCATCAAGGAACGCCTTGAAAACCTGTTCACCCAGCTGGAACGCGAAGTGGACATCCTCAACGTCGACAAGCGCATCCGTGGCCGCGTCAAGCGACAGATGGAAAAGAACCAGCGCGACTTCTACTTGAACGAGCAGGTCAAAGCCATCCAGAAGGAACTGGGCGAGGGCGAAGAGGGCGCTGACATCGAAGAGATCGAGAAAAAGATCAAGGCCGCCAAAATGCCGGCCGATGCTCGCAAAAAGGCCGATGCCGAGCTCAAGAAGCTCAAGCTCATGTCGCCCATGTCGGCCGAGGCGTCCGTGGTGCGCAACTACATTGAAGTGCTCACAGGCCTGCCTTGGAGCAAAAAGACCAAGATCAAGCACGACCTGGCCAATGCAGAATCCGTGTTGAACCAGGACCACTTTGGCCTCGACAAGGTCAAGGACCGCATTTTGGAATACCTCGCTGTGCAGCAGCGTGTCGACAAAGTCAAAGCCCCCATCTTGTGCCTGGTCGGGCCTCCTGGCGTGGGCAAAACCTCGCTGGGGCAGTCCATTGCCAAGGCCACTGGCCGCAAGTACGTGCGCATGGCGCTGGGCGGCATGCGTGACGAGGCCGAGATCCGGGGCCACCGCCGCACTTACATCGGTGCCATGCCGGGCAAGGTGCTGCAAAGCCTGAACAAGGCAGGCACCCGCAATCCGCTGTTCTTGCTCGACGAGATCGACAAGCTGGGCACGGACTTTCGGGGTGACCCTTCCAGCGCCTTGCTCGAGGTGCTGGACCCCGAGCAAAACCACACGTTTGGCGATCACTATGTCGAGGTCGACTTTGACCTGAGCGATGTGATGTTTGTGGCCACGTCCAACTCGATGAACATCCCGCCCGCTTTGCTGGACCGGATGGAGGTCATTCGCCTGTCGGGTTACACCGAAGAAGAAAAAACCAACATCGCCATGCGTTTCCTGTTGCCCAAGCAACTCGAAAACAATGGCATCAAGCCCGCCGAGTTGCAGGTGACCGAAGAGGCCATCCGCGATGTGGTACGTTATTACACCCGTGAGGCGGGTGTGCGTTCGCTCGAGCGCGAGCTGTCCAAAATCTGCCGCAAAGTGGTCAAGGGCTTGTTGCTCAAGCAAATGGTGCCGCAGGTTCAGGTCACGGCCGAGAACCTCAACGACTTTCTGGGCGTGCGCAAATACAGCTACGGCCGTGCCGAACAGAAAAACCAGGTGGGCCAGGTGGTCGGTTTGGCATGGACGGAAGTGGGCGGCGATCTGCTGACCATCGAAGCGGCGCTGATGCCCGGCAAAGGTGTCATCACCCGTACAGGCTCCTTGGGCGACGTGATGAAGGAGTCCGTGGAGGCCGCCCGCACCGTGGTGCGCAGCCGCTCGCGATTGTTGGGCATCAAGGACGAAGTGTTTGAAAAGAAAGACCTGCACATCCACGTTCCCGATGGCGCCACGCCCAAAGATGGGCCAAGCGCAGGTGCTGCCATGGTCACGGCCATGGTGTCAGCGATGACCAGCATCCCGGTGCGTGCCGATGTTGCCATGACGGGTGAAATCACTTTGCGTGGGGAAGTCACCGAAATCGGCGGCTTGAAGGAAAAGCTGCTGGCTGCTTTGCGCGGCGGCATCAAGACCGTGCTGATCCCTCAAGACAACGTCAAGGATCTGCAAGACATTCCCGAGAACGTCAAAAACGGTCTGGAAATTGTGCCTGTCAAATGGGTGGATCAGGTGCTCGAGATCGCGCTGGAAGCCAAGCCGGTGCCTTTGACCGAAGAAGAGATTGCAGAAGCCCTGTCTGTGGCAGCTTCGACGGCCAAAACCGAAGCGACCAAACATTGATGCAAATTTATGAGGGCACACCTCAAAGTGCCCTCTGATTTGCGCTACAATTTATGTATTGCAGCAAGCAAAGCATAGAATGCCGAGTTGACTGAAATGCGGGAATAGCTCAGTTGGTAGAGCGCAACCTTGCCAAGGTTGAGGTCGCGAGTTCGAGTCTCGTTTCCCGCTCCAAACATCGGAAGAAGTGCCAACCTCTTCCACACCAAAGGGAAGCAACAGCTTCCCTTTTTTGTCTCTCAACGGCGCGATAGCAAAGCGGTTATGCACCGGATTGCAAATCCGTTTAGCCCAGTTCGACTCTGGGTCGCGCCTCCAATGACCGCCCAAACAGTTCTCACAGCCGTCTGCACATGTTTGTGTTGAGCGTCAAGAATCAAAGACCTGGTCTCTATCGTTTGACTCAGATCAAGTCGTGCTTTTGCAAATGTCGAGAAAATTGATTTTCGACATTCAGACAAAAAATCACGACTTCAATGCGAATTACCCCTAAAAATCAGGAAATTGTCATGCTCGACGGAGACTTGATTGTCTCCAAGACGGATGTCAAAGGTCGAATCACCTACGGCAACCGCGCCTTCAATCAGTATTCAGGCTTCACTGAGAACGAATTGCTGGGCACACAGCACAACATCATTCGTCACCCGGACATGCCAAGAGCAGTTTTTAAATTGCTATGGGATCGGCTCAAGGATGGGCAAGAGGTGTTTGCTTATGTGAAAAACATCACAAAGAGCGGCGCTTATTACTGGGTTTTTGCCAATGTGACGCCCTCCTATGATGCGCAAGGTACTTTGCTGGGTTATTTCTCTGTTCGGCGCAAGCCTAATCCTGCAGCGATCAAACAAATTCAACCGCTTTACACCCAGATGCTTGAAGCGGAAAGGCTTGCTGGTGCGCGCGATGCGATGGATGTATCTACCCAATTGCTTCTCGGTATTTTGGCGGACAAAAAGTTAAGCTACGATGATTTTGTTCTCGGTCTTCAAGGCTACTGAGGGGATGACACTGGTAGGTCCGTGATTGCCTTATGCGTGTGTGCACTGCAGACGCCTAGGTGACCCTTGAGGTTCATGGTCATTCTGACAATGAGGTGGTTGCAAATCGCGCTTTACTCATGGCCTTTGCCCATCTTGAGGATCTCACCATGCATTTCACCAAAAGAAGCCTTGTTGCTCTGACACTGTCCAGCTTGACAGTTTGCGTGCCGCTTGCAGGATGGGCTCAAACTTCTTTCCCAGACAGACCTGTCAAGCTCGTGATTCCATTTGCCGCTGGCGGGGCTACCGATGTGTTGGGGCGGCTGCTGGCCGTGTCGATGCAGGAAAAACTCGGGCAGTCTGTGGTCGTGGAAAACAAACCCGGCGCAGGAACGGTGCTGGCGGCTTCCTTGGTCGCCAAATCGCCCGCAGATGGCTACACCTTGCTGCTGGCCTCTAACTCGACCTTGGTGCTCAACCCGGTGATCCGCGACAAGCTGAGCTACCACCCGATCAACAGTTTCACGCCCATTGCCATGGTGGCGGACATGCAGCTGCTGCTCGTCACTGGGCCATCAGGGCCTGCATCACTGGCTGCTGTCGTTGCTCAGGCCAAAGCCGACCCCAATGCCCTGAATTACGGCTCATTTGGCACAGGTTCCACCGTGCATTTCGCGGCCGAACTGCTCAAGTCGGCGGCCGGCATTCAAATGACGCATGTGCCTTACAACGGCAGCGGTCCGAGTTTGACTGCTTTGATGGGCGGTCAGGTGTCGATGTCATCGGACACGATCGTGGCTTCGATGCCTTTGATCAAGGCGGGCAAGATCCGGCCTTTGGCGGTGTTCTCTTCCCAGCGACTCAAAGCCTTGCCCGATGTCCCCACCATGGGCGAGGCGGGTTATCCGAACGTTGAGCTCAGTTCCTGGTTCGCCCTGATGGCCCCCAAGGATCTGCCTGCACCGGTTCGCCAAAAACTCGAAAAAACCTTGGCGGATGTGTTGGCCCAACCTGAGGTGCGCGCCAAGCTGGTTGATGTGGGGCTTCAGCCCAACTGGGGCAGTGCAGCCGCTGTCACTGCGCGGATGCAAAGCGAGCTGCCACGCATGCTGACGGTGGCGCAGCGTGCTGCCATCAAGGACGAGTGAATTTTTCAGAAGCCTTGAATCAGGTCTGAAGATGGACCGCTGATCGAGACTTTCAAAAATTCGCTGGGACAGCCAAATGGCTGTGTTTTTTTGGCATATAATTGCGGCTTACTTATGCGGGAATAGCTCAGTTGGTAGAGCGCAACCTTGCCAAGGTTGAGGTCGCGAGTTCGAGTCTCGTTTCCCGCTCCAGTTTTAAAGGGGAAGCCGGTGTAAACAGGCTTCCCTTTTTTCAAGCTTGATGCTCTGTATGAGCCATGGCGCGGTAGCAAAGCGGTTATGCACCGGATTGCAAATCCGTGTAGGT